>NZ_JBAPTY010000337.1:0-1613 GCF_049282395.1 Halobacillus sp.
ATATAGTACTTACTTTCAAATATAGGGGGACCATTTTGGGAAGGAAAACTATGAACTTCTTAAAGCTTTTAGTGGGAGGAGTAGTAGGAATTGCAACATCTTAAGGCTTACTCTCCAACCATCCCATCGCCATCATTATCTCGCATGTAAGGATATAACCAATGATCGTCTGTTATAGGCATACTGAAACCAGCATCCTTCGCTTCTTGAATTGTTACTTGCCCATTACCATTAGTATCAATGCTAGAAACATCATCTTTTTCATCAGAATTAGAGTTATCTGATTCAGAAGATTCGTCACTACCTGTTAAACCCAACGACTCATTAACTTCATCGGGGTTTACATTTTCGAAAGTATCTACAACCTCGTTACCGTTTATCGTGTAAGAATACCGATACTTGGAAGGTATTTGTGTGTTTGTATCTGAGTAAGAGAGGACTGCTTCAAAATTAGTCGCACCCCCTGCTTTACTTATCGCATTCTCCATGTACGATTGGTCACCATGCCGGTTCAGTGTACTTTCTTGAGGTGTAATATTATAGGCGTTAGATACCCCTCCCAACGAGTCAGCAATAACGTGCCCCTCGTCTAACACATCACTTTCGACACCTGGAACTTTAGCCTCGTCAGAGAAGTATCTACCACTAGATAGGACAGGTTCATTGCTATCATCTTGTAGAATAATTTCATCAGCAACAACTCTCACTAATTGACCATGTTCATTAGTGAATGCCCAGTACTCTCTGTCACCAAATCCTATGTCCACTACAACGTTTGATTCTCGATCACCGCTTAGATCACCGCCGTCCACCTCAATTAGTTGGTATCCTTCAAACTTATCATCGTGCGTTTCTGGCGGTGTATCCTCTGTTGCTGGGCCATCGTCCATTTTTGGTGATGTATCTTCTTCTTCCGGATCATCAACAACCGTAGAGTTAGCTTCTTTCTTTTCATCGTATTGGTTTGTATCGACTGCAGTTTGTTCTTGTGAAACCGTTCCTTCATCTGTCGTGGATGCATCTTCAACGTTGGTACATCCAACGATAAAGGTGGTCATTAGAATAAGGAAAAAATACTTCAGTTTCTTATTCATTGCTTATTCGCTCCCTGCCAAGACATGTTTATTTTTTATCCATTTCCTTGGACTTCTGAACTAAATATTGAAAGTAGCTTTCCAATTCCCGGATTTGCTCCGGGCTCATCGACTTCCACTTATCAATATCAAAGAAAGACATTTCATCGATTTCGTATTTATCTAAGAGTCGGTTTATTTCTTCTATTGAATCATATTCCTCATTGCCAGTCTTTTTAGCAGCTTTTGATCTACCAAGTAAATAATCAGTTGATACTTCAAAGAAATCTGCCAATTTTCGAAGAGTTTCGTAATCGGGCTCGCGTCTATCTTTTTCATAGTGGGATAAAGAAGCTCTGGAAATACCCACTCTTTCTGCCAAACCTTCTTGAGTGAGGTTTCTTTTCTTCCTTAATTTAGTTATTAAATTTCCTACACTCATATCAAAACCACCATTTATGTTTATTTTATAGTTTAATAATACTATACAAAATGTAGCAATAAAATATTTGATACAAAAAGTCGCAATAACTGTTGACA
>NZ_JBAPTY010000338.1:0-3383 GCF_049282395.1 Halobacillus sp.
GAATCTGCACATATTAAATCAGCACGATAAGAAGACCAACCCTATGGGTGAGGACTTTGATTATGCCGAAGAATTTAAAAAGCTGGATTATGATGCTTTGAAACAGGATCTGGAAGAGCTTATGACAACCAGCCAGGACTGGTGGCCTGCTGACTATGGACACTACGGCCCGCTTTTCATCCGTATGTCGTGGCACGCAGCTGGTACGTATCGTACAGGTGATGGACGCGGCGGCGGAGCCACAGGCTCTCAGCGTTTTGCACCGCTGAACAGCTGGCCGGATAATGCGAACTTGGATAAAGCACGTCGCCTGTTATGGCCAATCAAACAGAAATACGGCAACAAGATTTCATGGGCCGACTTACTCGTTCTTACCGGTAACGTAGCGCTTGAATCCATGGGCTTGAAAACCTTTGGCTTCGGCGGAGGCCGTGAAGACGTCTGGCACCCTGAAGAGGATATCTACTGGGGTAATGAAAAAGAATGGCTTGGTGACAACCGTTACTCAGGTGACCGCGAGCTTGAAAATCCGCTTGCAGCCGTTCAAATGGGGCTTATCTATGTAAACCCTGAAGGACCGAATGGTAATCCAGATCCACTAGCAAGTGGCCGCGATATCCGCGAAACCTTTGCGCGTATGGGAATGAATGATGAGGAAACTGTTGCCCTCATCGCCGGTGGTCACACCTTTGGTAAAGCACACGGAGCTGGCGATGCAGAAGCCAACGTAGGCGCAGCCCCGGAAGCCGCTGATATTGAAGACCAGGGATTAGGCTGGCAAAGCAGTCACGGCAGCGGGAAAGGCCGTGACACGATTACGAGTGGCGTAGATGGTGCCTGGACTCCTAACCCAACGGTATGGGACAACGGTTACTATGATCTATTATTCGGCTACGAGTGGGAACTTACGAAGAGCAGAGCAGGTGCCAACCAATGGGCTCCCGTTAACCCTAAAGAAGAGGATCTTGCTCCTGATGCAGAGGATTCCTCTGAACGCGTGCCTACTTTTATGACAACAGCGGATATGGCGCTGCGTGAAGATCCAACTTATGAAAAAATTTCACGCCATTTCCATGAAAATCCGGAGGAATTCGCCGATAAATTCGCTCGCGCCTGGTTCAAACTGCTTCACCGTGACATGGGACCTAAAGCGAGATACCTCGGCCCTGAAGTTCCAGATGAAGATTTAGTATGGCAGGATCCAGTTCCAGATGTGAATTACACCTTAACGGACACTGAAATCGCTGACCTGAAGGAGAAAATTCTAAGCTCTGGAC
Source organism: Halobacillus sp. (assembly GCF_049282395.1). Classification (NCBI taxonomy): domain Bacteria; kingdom Bacillati; phylum Bacillota; class Bacilli; order Caryophanales; family Bacillaceae; genus Halobacillus; species Halobacillus sp. Next base: position 1,278 of record NZ_JBAPTY010000338.1, read on the forward strand.
TGACTGTAAGCGAGCTCGTGAAAACAGCATGGGCTTCTGCCAGCACATTCCGTAAATCCGACATGCGCGGCGGCGCGAATGGTGCCCGCATCCGTCTAGCCCCTCAGAAAGACTGGGACGTAAACGAACCAGAGCCGTTGGCCAACGTCATCTCTGTTTATCAAGACATTCAAAATGATCTCGATAAAAACGTAAGCCTTGCTGACTTGATTGTACTTGGCGGTAGTGCGGCCATCGAAAAAGCAGCCAAGGATGCCGGTGTGAATGTAACCGTTCCATTTGCGCCTGGACGAGGCGATGCTACTCAAGAACAGACAGATGAAGAAAGCTTTGAAGTACTTGAGCCGATGGCCGATGGATTCCGTAACTATGAGAAGAAAAAATACGCGTGGAGCCCAGAGGAACTACTAGTAGACAAAGCTCACCTATTAGGACTCTCTGCACCAGAAATGACCGTACTTGTCGGCGGTATGCGCGTACTTGGCGCAAACTACAACGACACGGAACACGGCGTATTCACCGACCGCGTCGGCACACTTACGAACGACTTCTTCGTAAACCTGCTCGACATGGGAATCGAATGGCATCCAACCGAATTCAACACCTATGAAGGCCGCGACCGCCACACAGGCGAACTCGTGCGCACAGCCACACGTGTTGACCTTGTCTTCGGTTCAAACTCTATCCTGCGTTCCTACGGGGAAGTTTATGCACAGGATGATAACCAAGAGAAATTTGTGCGTGACTTCGTAAATGCATGGGTGAAGGTTATGAATGCGGATCGTTTTGATTTGAAAGCAAATAAAGATTCTTTGGCGTATCATAACGCATAATTGAAAAAAGCCCCTCGCCGGGATGCCATTCGGTGAGGGGCTTTTTAATGCAAACTTCTACTTTATCTCCAATACAATCTTGGCAGTATTGAAATCAATAATAAGCAGAGGATTATCTCCACTAATCCAGTATACATAGGGAGGACTATTGAGGAATTTTAATAACCAGAGCGAGTTATCAGGTACAAGAAGTTACATTGCTTGATATGGGAAGAAGTAATAGAACGCCCAAAGCAAACAAGCCGGACACTCTAATTGTTGGATGCGTCCCACACATAAAAAAGGAGCATCACACTTAATAAGCGTGATGCTATTTCTTATATATTATTATTGTTGAACTTACCTGTCGCGGCGTTCTTTAATGCTGTAGTTTTTATGAGCAACAACGGTTTTTTCAAAATCTAAATTGCGCTCGTGGAAATCATCCATAATGGTCATATCGCAAACCACGGAGTTTTGTAATTTAGAAGAAGTTACGACAGCTTCAACCTGTTGGCCGTCTTTTTGGAAAGTAATGATATCGCCTTCCGTTGCTTTGTCTTCTTCTTTTACTTTCTGTTCTTCTTCTGAGCTGCTCTTTTTAAAAGCAGCATCAACTAAAGTTTTTCTTAAATTTTCGTCAGCCATTAGAAATTCCCCTTCCTAGTGAATGTAATGTTCGTTTGTGTCAAGATTCAGGCCAAGTATTTCCTTATCTATACCCGTAATCAAGGGCTCTCATTCTTCTTATAGTATTACTCTAACACGATTCTTTTTTAGAAGCACGGGGACAGCGCTTCCAACTATAGGAGTAGTAATAGGAGTAGTTTTCAAATTCAGATACCAAAAAAGGAGGGGGTTTTCCCCTCCTTTACCTTCATTCATCCATCTCCACTACTCTTACTGCCTTACTTCCACAGTTTTTGCATTTACCCTCTAACATCACACCCATAGGATGATCAACGATAATAAAATCTTTGATGGTCACTTCATCCTTACAGGAGCGACAAAAAACGTTTGCTATAAGTTGCTTTCTTTCATTTTCAGGTATGGCTAACCACTTTTTATTCGCTTCCATTCTAGCACCTCCACAAACCTATTTCTTATTAAAACCTTACTTCTCTTTCTTCTCAAGCCAAGTCACACACTCCACATGACTCGTCTGCGGGAACATATCCACCGGCTGAACCTCCTGTGTCGCATATCCCCCATCCTCAAGAACACGCAAATCCCGTGCGAGCGTCGAAGGGTTACACGATACATAGACGATACGCTCCGGTTCCATATCAAGCAT
>NZ_JBAPTY010000339.1:0-19445 GCF_049282395.1 Halobacillus sp.
ACCAGCCCTGCGATTTCTTGTGAACGGACCCCTGCTAATAGGAAAAACGGGAAACCTGAAATCGTCCTAAATGCTTCTATAGCGGCGTTTATCCCCCTGGACAGACTCGGAATTAACGTTGATCATAGGTCATTTTTCCTCATGTGGAGGTATATACGTAGAGGATTTTGAGCGCTCAATAATCGCAAAGGGGCAGAAGGGAACGGTGAAGACTCCTGCGGGATGCACATGATCGGTGAGATCCCGGAAGGCAAGCCTGAGGAAGCTCACCACATTCCCGCGGAAAGCGAGCCGTTCCCTGGAGAACCTTTCTCTACAAAATATCTCGAAACTGAGTCTTACAGATAACAGCCCTATTGCTTAATAAGGCTTTTATCAAGTAACACCAAAGTTTAACAGTGGCAAATATTATAAAAAAGGGCAGCTTACAAAGCCGCCCTTTCAAAAAAATATTATTCCAAGTCTGCGTCTGTTACTGCTCCTTTGGCTGAAGAAGACACTAATTTAGCATATTTCGCTAAGATACCTGTTTTGTATTTAAGTGCAGGTTTTTGCCATTCTTGTTTTCTGCGTTTAAATTCTTCATCAGACACATCAAAGTTAATTTGCTGCACGTCACTATCGATCGTAATCGTGTCTCCTTCCTTCAGAATACCAATAGGTCCTCCAAGGGCTGCTTCCGGAGCTACGTGTCCAATCACGAAACCATGTGATCCCCCTGAGAAACGTCCATCTGTAAGTAAGGCCACTTTACCTCCAAGCCCTTTTCCAACGATCATAGCTGTAATGGATAGCATTTCCGGCATTCCTGGACCGCCTCTAGGACCAACATTACGGATGACGAGCACGTCTCCCTCTTTAATTTCGTCATCTACGATTGCCTGTGTAGCATCTGCTTCACTATCATAAACCCGAGCAGGTCCTTCAAATCGGCTGATCTTTTGACCAGACATTTTTGCGACCGCCCCTTCAGGTGCAAGGTTTCCTTTGAGCACTACGAGCGGTCCGTTTGGCTTAATCGGTTTATCCAGCGGAAGAATCACTTTCTGACCTTCTTTTAATGCTGGAGCTTCTGCGAGGTTTTCAGCCACAGTTTTGCCTGTAACTGTGAGGCAATCTCCATTCAAGAGTCCGTTTTCATGTAGAAGCTTCATAACGGCTGGAACGCCACCACTTTCATAAAGATCCTGCATGACATATTTTCCACTTGGTTTCATATCAGCTATATGAGGAACCTCCTGGCGTACTCTTTCAAAATCATCCAATGACAAATCTACTCCCGCCGAATGAGCCATCGCAAGCAGGTGTAGGAAAGCGTTCGTGGATCCTCCTAAAGCCATTACGACTGTAATCGCGTTTTCGAATGCCTCTTTAGTCATAATATCTCTAGGGTAAATGCCTTTTTCTAATAGATCTACCACTAATTCTCCAGCTTGTTTACACTCTTGCTCTTTATAATCATTCACAGCAGGTGTTGAAGAAGAACCCGGAATACTCATTCCAAGAGCCTCTACGGCTGAAGCCATTGTATTGGCAGTATACATTCCTCCGCATGCACCTGCACCTGGACAAGCATTACACTCTACCTTATGAAGTTCTTCATCATTAATCTGACCTTCATGATACTTACCCACGGCTTCAAAAGAAGATACGATATCAATATCCTCCCCATTCAGCTTACCTGGTTGAATGGTCCCTCCATATACATAGACAGAAGGAATATTCATACGTCCTATGGACATTAAACATCCAGGGGTGGTTTTATCACACCCTCCAATCGCCACAATACCATCGAGACGTTCAGCATTCGTCACGGTTTCAATTGAATCTGCAATTACTTCACGGCTTGGAAGAGAGTAGAACATTCCTTCATGTCCCATAGCAATTCCATCGGAAACCGTAATCGTGTTAAAAATCATTGGAGCTCCGCCATTATCGCGGGCGCCATCCTTGGCTTCGCGAGCCAGCCGATCAATATGTACGTTGCAAGGTGTAACCTCACTCCATGTACTTGCAATTCCAATCATCGGCTTTTTGAAGTCCTCGTCCGTAAAACCTACAGCTCTAAGCATAGAACGGTTAGGGACACGATTAACTCCTTCACTGATGACTTTACTATTAATTCTTAGATCTTTTTTGGATTGATCCATCTCCTGCACCCCTTATCTTTTTGTTTGTCGATTTTTGAAACAACTTATTATGATGATACTAACTAGGATGAGTAAAGGCAATGATTTTTCTGAAAATATAAAACTTTCTTTTAACGTAAAGCGCTTTCTTTTTTGTACTACTCCACATTTGATGAATAATTTGGTAAACCATCATAATCTGCACACATTCTTCAAGAATTCATTACAAATTTCATTCTCAAAGTATGATAAAATAAGGAGCATGTGGTAAATACGGAACGTACATGACTTTGTAAACTTTTTACCCAATTGACATAAACTATGTGTAGATAAGTTTATCCTTTAACCCTTCAATTTATTTAAGGGATTAAAGGCAGGAGAATAGAAAAACAACTTTAAATGGGACTGGTGTTCATGGAAACTAAAGAAAAAATCTATAATAAATTATTAAAGCTTGTTAAAAAAGACAACGTGAAGGTTAATGAGAGGTTAAAAGACCACTTATATACGAAACTTGGAGGCAAAGCTGATTTTTTCATTACTCCGACTACTTTTCAAGAAGTTCAGAACGTAGTCAAGCTATCCAACGAAGATAATATTCCTTTTACTCTGCTTGGGAACGGTTCCAACCTGATTATTAAAGATGGAGGAATTCGTGGAATTGTTATTAATTTAAAACACTTAAACGATATATCCTCTGAAGGCAATACCGTAGTCGCTCAAAGCGGTGCAAGGATCATTGACGCCTCCAGGTACGCCTTAAATCAGAGTCTTTCAGGACTTGAGTTTGCCTGTGGTATACCAGGGACGGTTGGCGGTGCATTGTATATGAATGCAGGAGCTTACGGCGGTGAAATTAAGGATGTCCTGGATTATGCCTATGTAGTAGATAAAGAAGGTAACCTTGTGAAAAGACTGGCTTCCGAATTGAACCTTGATTATCGTACGAGTAACATTCCTGAAAATGGAGATATTGTACTCGAAGCCACCTTCAACTTAAAGCCTGCATCTTATGAAGATATTAAAGCTATTATGGATGATTTAACGTTTAAAAGGGAATCCAAACAGCCTCTTGAATATCCTTCGTGCGGCAGTGTATTCAAGCGTCCGCCCGGATATTTTGCCGGTAAACTAATTCAGGATAGTAAACTCCAAGGAACAAATATTGGCGGAGCTGAGGTTTCAACAAAACACGCCGGATTCATTGTTAATAAAAATAATGCCTCCACTACGGATTACATTTCTTTAATCGAACATGTCCAACGAACTGTGAAGGATAAATTTGGCGTAGATTTAGAGAGAGAAGTACGAATCATTGGTGAAGACACTGATTAACTAAAAAGGATTCAGTCTGTGGACTGAATCCTTTTTAATTATTCCTTTAAAACTCCAGCTCCTCATGATCCCTGAAAAACTTCCCATTTGGTCCGTCCTCTTCTAGTTGAACAAGCCAAAGAAACCCTTCCATTGCCTGCTCTGGTTCTCACTACTTACTTTATGGTAATCCCCAGTCATTGAAAAAAGATTTGCTCATAGTAGAGAACAAAACCCTTTTGATAATCATTCATGAGGAAAGGTTCAAGTTGTCACTCTGGAATAGAGCACTCAGTCAAAGGAAGCAAATTTATCCTCTTCTACTGCAGGCAGCGAATATACCATTTGAACTACCCCAACTTACTCGCTGACACTCCTTGAAGGGCTAGATTCCTAAGAGCACAAATCTAACGGTTTGTTCGGATGATTAGGCTAACCCCGCCGTCGCACCGACGGTTGGAAGAATTCTTAGGACTTCCTTCAGTACATTCAAGCTTACGTTTGTACCCCTGTCGCGACGAGAATAACAATTTGGACAATCCCAGTTTCCAACAGAAAGGGGTAGGCATTTATCTGCGCCTTACCGAGGGTCTTCGATACATCGCTTAAAGAGGGAATTGAATGCGGAATAAGGGTAAAAAAACGGCCCTGCAGACAGGGCCGTTTGAATATCTCTTATGACATCCATTTAGGAGGAGTGTTTTTCTCCCAGTAAATTTCTCCAATAAAGTGGTGTTTGGTAAAGTTGTCTTCGCTTAAGTGATAATGAAAGTTGAACCAGTATCCTTCACCAGGCCGTTTATCACGACGGACGTGGAAGCGGGCCTCTTCTTCATTGGTTCGATGATTGTATAAGTTAAAGATTTTCTCTCCATATCCCGGAGTAAGCTGCTCTGTTATTTCATAATAGGGAGCTTGTTCATCAGCTCTTGTAAGAAGCATCTCCACGACTTCTTCAATTTTAGGAAGAATTTCTTCCGTCATTTCAGCATCTATTTTATCGAGTATTTTAGGTCCCATTTTTGTAATCGTTTGTTCTTTAGCCTGTGCCATAATGATATCAAACGGATCTTCATCCGGCTTTTCTGATTCCTTAGAACTTTCCTCAGTAAGAGGTATTTCCTCAATAGATAGAGGTATCTCTTTTTCATCATTAGCATCTTCTGAAGTCATTTCATTTTCCGCTGACTCAGCAGCAAGTTCTGTAGGAGGTATATATAAACCTAACGTAAGTACGGATATTAATATAACAAATATTTTTCTGCCCCATAATTTCATAAAAAATTAGCTCCTTTATATAGGCTCCTCTTAGATTTTATCATTTCAAACAGGAAAGTCTATATGAAAACGCAAACAATTTCGAATATTTAATGACGATCAGAATAAGTGTTCAGCTATTTGACTTTTATGTACATGGTTTCTCTATCGAGGGGCATCCTTAAAGGTGAAACCTACTATATTATTAACTGGAGGAAAAGTCATGCAATCTCAAAATCAAACGCAATCAAATAAGGCAATGCAGCCTAATATGGCCCCGAATCAGAATCAAAATCATGGCGGTCATGAATTGTTCGACGCTCACGAGGTGATAGCTGGTGTGATCAGCATGCTGGATCAATATCAGATGTATGATCAACACATTCAAGATCAGGAACTAAAAGACATTTTACACCGTCAATCCACTTTCGTTACCCAGATGTACAATACTGTTGTCCAAAGCTTTCAAACTGGGCAGGATCCAAAAATGCCTACCCAGCAATATAAGATGCAACAGAACAACAATGCCGTATATGGTTTGAAACCTGGGCAGCCTAAAAAGCCAAACCAGTCCGTTAATGAGCTTTCTGATCAGGGGTTATCTGCTTATATGCTGGGCCAAACTAAATCGTTAGCTTCTCTACTAACCATGACGGCACTCGAAATGACAAACCCTGTTCTTCGTCGTGTCATTTCTGACAGTGTCCCTAACTTCATTGAGATGAGTTATGAAATATTCCTTTATCAAAATAAAAATGGATACTACCAAGTCCCTCAGTTAAACCAGCAGGATATGAACCAAATGCTTCAAAGCTATCAGCCTGCTCCATCACAAACTCATTAATAACAGCAAGAAAGCTGGAGCCCGATTTCTTACACTCCAGCTTTTTTTCATCTCCTCTAGACAAACACACTTCTTCTCTTCCTTAAATATGCTACTTGTAACCTACTTTTAAGGAGGGCCTGCAAGTGAAATTATTAACGAAAACCTGGATAGAGGAACATGGACCCCATTTAACCACGTGGAAACAAAGCGCCTTTAAAGATTTTTCTAACATGATGAATGAAAAAGAACACCTCTATCCTTGTGTCCCAGGTAAACAGGGGTTTAACTCTGACTCCCTCCGCTTTGGTTTTGCAGATAGTCCAGACTCACCTCATGCTTGTAATCAAGCAGCTGAATATTTAAGACAATACAGTGAAGTTTCTAGAGACACTGGAAAATATGCATCCCTTGTTCTATTCTTCAACACAGAAAAACAGGAAGGGGATATAGAATACTACCAGTCTCTCTTTTGGAAGATCTTAAATAATATTCATGCTCATGACGAAAAGTCCTGGCCTGAATATATACCTTTAGATCCTGCTAAAAGCGCTTGGGAGTTCTGTTTTCATGGAGAACCATACTTTGTCTTTTGTGCTACTCCAGCACATCTAAATAGAAGAAGCCGTTTTTTTCCTTATTTACTTCTTGCCTTTCAGCCCCGCTTTGTATTTGATGAGATCAATAGTGAGAGCTCTCAAGGCCGAAAGTTAAAGAATATTATTCGCACGCGCCTGAAAAACTATGATCATTCCCCCGTCCATCCTGATTTAAGATGGTATGGAGAGAAAGATAATCTTGAATGGAAGCAATATTTTTTAAAGGATGACAATACTTCTCTCCCAAAATGTCCTTTCAGCGGGAGTAAGCAATCTCCCTCCACCGGGGAATGATAATTCAACAGGAGGGAAAAGTATAAAGAGATATATAAAGGAGTCACCGATCATGAAGCTGCCTATACACTGTTGGAATGAATATGATGAATTAAAGACGGTAGTAGTCTGTTCACCACCTGTCTTAGAGATCCCTGATCAACAAACGGCTGAAAACGTTCAATGGCTTAAACCTTTTGATCCAGCGAAAATAGTTCATCAATTTGAAACGCTGGTTCAATCGATGAAACAAGAAGGCGTCCAGGTTATCGATTATTCTGAATACTTATCACCGGAAGACCGATACTTTAATCAACAGCTAATCAGCCGAATCTTTGTCCGGGATTTAGCTTGCGCATTTGGTCGTACACTTCTTCCCGGCAAAGCCGGTACATCTATGAGAAAACCTGAATATGCCCATAGCCATAGTGTATTCCAAAAGTGGTGGGATGAACGTACATTTCCACTGCAAGCAAACAATAAGTGGAATTCTTTAGAATATGGAGATGTCATTGTATTAAGTGAGGATGCTGTTTTAATTAATGCCGGACTCCGGACCAGTATGGAATCTATGGATGATATACAACATCAAATCAGAAGAGCAGGTTTTTCAGAGGTTGGCGTTATCGATTTGCCACGCAGGTCCGATACACTCCACTTAGATATGAATTGTAATGTAGCAGGTGAAAGACTGCTTCTAACTAAGAATTATCTACGCTATTTTCCTATTGAAGTTCTGGACGGCGAAAGCCGTTACTGTATGTTTCATGAATTCATTGTACGTCATGGATTTACAATAATCTGGACAGATAAAGTCAAAAATACTGTTCCTGACATTAATTTTCTTACTCTTAATCCTGAGACTATACTTGTAAGCAAAAAATTGAACAAAAAGATTATTCATCAAGTTCCTGAACTGCGCAAAAAAAATCTAATTGAAATAGAGATCTCCGAATTAGAAAAAGGTGGGGGAGGAATCCGCTGCATGACTCTTCCGTTGGAGAGAAGGTAAATGGACAAGCCCATAATTTTTCTCTATTAAACCTTCAAGCCAGACAGGGAATACTTACCTGTCTGGCTTGACTGCCTCTATTTAAATTCTTTATTTAGTGAAGCAAAGATCTCTTCCACACTTTTTCCTACACTTGATTCCACAGCAGCAAGATAAGCTCCTTCCAAAATCGGGGCAGAAGCAAGGTGAACGTTCTCAAATCCAAGTGTCTCAATCGCCATCTCGGCATTCATTTGAGCACTTCCAATATCATAAAAAACAATGGTTCCTTTTTCATTGTGTATGTTTTGAATAGCCGTTTGTATCCGCTCGAAGTTGGTACCAATTTCTCCACCTTCCAAGCCCCCGGCTGCTTCCACAGGGATCTCCCCCACTACCTGCTGTAATATTTCACAAATTCCCGCAGCAGCTTTTTCACTGTGGGAAACCAGTACAATTCCAACATGTGCCATGGCTTTATTCGTCTCCTTTTATACAGTCTGCAAGGGCTTCAAATACATAGTATGAGGACCTGGCTCCTGGATCTAAATGACCCTTTGACCGTTCTTTTAAATAAGCGGCCCGTCCTTTTGTTGCCACAAGATCTTTAGTTGATTCCATGGAGGATTGTGCAGTATCAAGGATAAGCTGACGATCAAAATCCTGGACTTCACTCATTTTATCTGCCAAAGGTTCCCAAACATCGAGCATTGTTTTTTCTCCCGCTTCTGCTTTTCCACGCTGCTTAATTCCGGCTACGGCCTCCTTCAGCGCTGAAGAGAATGTTTGAAAATCAACATTTTCTACACCTTTTACTGCAGTCGACATTTTTAAAAAAACGGTGCCATATAAAGGCCCGGAAGCTCCACCTACTTTAGACATCAGTGTGGTGGCGACGTCTTTCCAGACTCCTGACACATCTGAATACTCCTCTTCAGATATTTTATTTACTGCTTCTTGAAAGCCACGGGACATGTTAATCCCATGGTCTCCATCACCAATAGCCTGATCCAGTGAGGTTAGTTCATCTTTATTGTCCTGAATTTTTTTGTTAATCCCGTGAATCCAGTCTAGAGCATGGCTGACTTCCAACTTCATGTGAATACCTCCCTTTTACACTTTAAATGCTGGTGCCTTGGACGGTTCATTTAGCAGTTCTTTTAATTCTTGGTCTACTTTTAATAAGGTGACCGAACAGCCTGCCATCTCAAGCGAGGTCATGTAATTCCCCACGTAGGTCTTATAAACGTTTATTCCTTTATCGTGCAGATGATCCTGTACTTTTCGATTAACGATATAAAGTTCCATTTCGGGAGACGCTCCCAGTCCATTAATCATAACCGCTACCTCATCTGAACCGGTAAGACCTAAATCCTCAAGTACTAAGTCCGTCAATTCTACCGCAATGTCATTTGCTGAGCTAACCGCTTTTCTTTCAGTACCTGGCTCGCCATGAATACCGACTCCAATTTCCAATTCATCTTCATTAAGCTCAAAATTCGGCTTACCTGAGGCCGGCATTACAGGCGGTTTAAGAGCCACACCCATAGAACGCACATTAGCTACCGCCTTGTCAGCCGTGGCTTTTATTTCTTCCAGTGAAGCCCCTGTCTCAGCTTTAGCCCCAACTATTTTATGAACAAATACGGTCCCGGCAATTCCGCGGCGCCCGGAGGTAAATGAGCTGTCTTCTACTGCCACATCATCATTAACGACCACTTTCTCCACTTCGATGCCTTCTGCTTCAGCAAGCTCTGCCGCCATCTCAAAATTCATAACATCACCTGTATAGTTCTTAATGACAAGAAAAACTCCGGCACCGCCGTCGATTGCTTTTATCCCTTCCAATACCTGATCCGGGGTCGGTGAGGTAAACACTTCTCCCGCTACAGCTGCATCCAGCATTCCCTGACCAATGTAACCCGCATGAGCTGGTTCGTGACCGCTTCCTCCACCGCTTACAATACCTACTTTATCTTTTACGGGAGCATCTTTCCTAACTAAAACTGTCGTATTCTGCACTCGTCTTACATCATTCGGATAGGCAGCTACAATTCCATCCAGCATTTCTGTTACGACCTGATTCGAGTCATTGATTATTTTTTTCATCATGCTCTTCCTCCCTGGATTGAACTATCGTATAAATCACATCATGGACAGGTCCTTCTACATAGAAAGACCTGTCCCGATGACTACTTGTACTCTCTTGTTGCGGCTACCGCTTTTTTCCACCCGTTATAAAGCTCGTCTTGTTTATCTTGTTCCATGTCTCCCGTAAATGTTCGTTCATTTTTCCATTGTTTTTGAATACCTTCTTTATTTTCCCAATAACCCACAGCCAGTCCTGCGAGATAAGCCGCTCCAAGGGCTGTCGTTTCCTGAACCTCAGGCCGCTCCACAGGAACTCCAAGGATGTCACTCTGAAACTGCATTAAGAAATCATTTTTCACAGCCCCACCGTCAACTCGCAATGTTTTCAAGTTAATTCCAGAATCCGCGATCATCGCATCCAGTACATCCTTCGTCTGGTAAGCAAGTGACTCTAAAGTCGCACGGACAAAATGGGCCTTAGAAGTTCCGCGTGTTAATCCAAATACAGCTCCACGTGCATCACTATCCCAATAAGGTGTACCAAGTCCAACGAATGCAGGTACAAGATAAACTCCGTCAGTAGAGTCGACAGAAACGGCCAGATCTTCTGTTTGAGGAGCACTTTCGATCAATTTCAACCCGTCCCTCAGCCATTGAATCGCAGAACCAGCTACAAAGATACTCCCTTCCAGTGCATATTCAACTTTGCCATCGATTCCCCAGGCCAGAGTCGTCAGAAGTCCATGCTCTGATTTCACTCCTTCTTCGCCTGTGTTCATCAGCATAAAGCATCCTGTCCCGTACGTATTCTTAGCCATCCCTTTTTCAAAGCAGGCTTGTCCGAAGAGAGCCGCTTGCTGGTCGCCTGCAATTCCTGCAATCGGAACTTGATGACCAAAGAAATGATAATCGACCGTTTTTGCATAAACTTCTGAGGAAGGTTTCACTTCCGGCAGCATGCTCTTTGGAACGCCTAAAATATCCAGAAGCTCTTCGTCCCACTTCAAGTCATATATATTAAACATGAGCGTACGGGAAGCATTAGAGTAATCTGTTATATGCGTTTGTCCACCCGATAGTTTGTAGACAAGCCACGTATCGATTGTGCCGAACATTAAGTCCCCATTCTCAGCTTTTTCACGTGCTCCATCCACATGATCCAGTATCCATTTAACTTTGGTACCTGAGAAATAAGGGTCTAATAAAAGCCCGGTCTTATCTCTGAAAAGATCATTATGACCCTGAGCCCTTAACTCTTTACAAATATCCTCTGTTTGTCTAGACTGCCATACAATCGCTTTATAAACTGGTTTTCCCGTGTGTTTATCCCAGACCACTGCAGTTTCACGCTGGTTGGTTATACCTATTCCAGCAATTTGGTCGGGCCCCACGTCTGACTTTCTTAATACATCTGCCATACATGCAAGAACGGAAGTCCATATTTCATTCGCATCATGTTCAACCCAGCCCGGTTTAGGAAAAAACTGCTCAAATTCCTTTTGTGCAGTTTCCACGATTGTTCCAGCTTCATTGAATAAAATAGCCCGTGAACTTGTCGTCCCCTGGTCAATTGATAAAATATACTTGTTTGTCATCATGTTCTCCCCTTCAACTTTAGCTTATTTTTTCTTCTACTTGCTCAGCAACTGTATGCTCCTTTTTCAATTCAGAGAATGCTGCACCAACTAAGATGATAGCTACAAAAACGCTAAGTACCCAAAACAAGGCTGTAAACTCTTCTAAGAACATGGCGCGATAAAATACTGCTCCGTAAATTCCACCTAAAATAGGACCAACTACCGGTATCCAAGCGTAACCCCAATCGGAGCTGCCTTTTTTAGGGATAGGCAGAAGAGCATGAGCAATTCTCGGACCAAGATCTCGAGCAGGATTAATGGCATATCCTGTCGCACCTCCCAGGGACATTCCTATTGCTACAATTAGTAATCCTACAATTAAAGGATTTAGTCCTTCTGTGAATTCGTTCGCACCGATAAACATAAGTCCCATCAACAGAACGAAGGTACCAATCATCTCACTTACTAAATTGGAAAATGGACTGCGCACAGCAGGATCGGTTGAGAAAACAGCAAGCTTTGCTCCCTGATCTTCCGTGTCTCTCCAGTGAGGAAGGTAGTTCAAAAATACAATAACTGCACCAATAAAAGCACCGATCATTTGAGCTGTAATATATACCGGCACTTTACTCCATGGGAATTCTCCTACAGCAGCAAACCCTAGAGTTACTGCCGGGTTAATGTGGGCTCCTGTAAAACTGCCGACAGCGTAAACTCCCATCGCTACAGCAAGTCCCCATCCAATGGTTATAACGACCCACCCTGCCCCTTCAGCCTTAGAATTTTTCAGTACCACACCACCGACCACACCACCGCCAAAAATAATCAGAATCATGGTGCCAATTAGTTCCGCCAGAAATTCCGACATGTTACTTCACTCTCCTTCTTCATTTAAGATGACAAGGTAACGGGTGTTCTAAAAAAAAGACTCACACTGAAAGACGTACGTATCCCAAAGGATGTACTAGTTCAGTGTGAGTCTCCATGTCTCCGTCACAACGTTAACTTGTTAGTTATAAACTTACTTGATTGTGAAAGCGTTGTCAATATTTTTCTTAATTTTCACTATTTTAATGCTTTTTGTCGTGTAGAATAATTAAATTTATTCTCCTGGAAAATAGTATAGAAGGAAACCTTTCTCCCCAACTTAGTTAAGAGGTATAGGGTAGAATTATTATGTATAAAAAATGCTTGAGTTTATCTAACAAACTCAAGCATTTAAAAAAATTTTAAGAAATAAAAAAACCACCAATTATGTATTGGTGGAGACGGTGGGAGTCGAACCCACGTCCGGAGATATCGGCACTCGGGCTTCTACAAGCGTAGTTGATATATTATAATTCGCTTCCTCTTCAGCCTATCAACAGGCTTCCGAGGAGCTAGCCTGATTAGTCTCTTCGTTTTTCCTCAGGCGGAGGAAAAACGCGTAGCCCGTTTCAGTTTGAGACCCTTCATCTGCCACACGGGCAATGCCAGGAAGGATCAGCTATAGACTGCTTATGCAGCTACAGCTAGGTTATCGTTAGATTCGCCAGTTATATTTAGGCAAATGACGTTTAACGAGACGTCGCCTCGACTCGCAACCCGAGCTCGACCTATCCCCGTCGAATCCGTAACGTCCCCGTTAGGATTAAAGGATAGAGCATCAAGCTCTAAAATGATCATCGCGTTTAGCGACAATTATTATTATAGCATAATTATAGCATTTTTCAAGGGTAGTGTCTATTTCAGACTATCCTTAATCGCACGATCAATTTCACGTTTTTGCTGCTTACGCTTCAAATCCTCACGTTTGTCATATTTTTTCTTACCTCTCCCTAAACCAATCAATACTTTCGCTACTCCATTCTTTATATACATTTTCAGAGGAACTAGAGAGTACCCTTTCTGCTGGGTTTGACCAATTAATTGATTAATTTGTTTTCGATGCAGCAGTAACTTTCTCATACGTGTTGGATCGTGATTGTAGATATTTCCCTGCTCATAAGGTGATATATGAAGATTATGCAAGAATACTTCACCATTGTTAATACGGGCAAAGCTGTCTTTTAAATTCACACGTCCATTACGTATGGACTTGATTTCCGTTCCTTGCAGAACGATCCCGGCCTCGAAGGTTTCTTCAATTGTAAAATCATGACGTGCCTTTTTATTTTGTGCAATTGTCTTACCATTTCCTCGTGGCATAGCGTTTTCCTCCTCTTGTGCGCAGCATCTATTGTACCAAATAACCCTGGTGTTTCCAATTCAAACACCATTCTAGATAGAAGCAAAATTAATGGACTTTTTAATATAAAAATGAGAATATAATTCTGGAAAATGATCAATAAAGGAGTCTCCTGAATGGAACAAGTTATGAATGTCCTGCCTTTAACACATAAAGACCGACCGGCACTTGAAGCTATGGATACTGGAATTAAAGATGATTATGTCATACGAATTTTTGAAAGGCTAATTGAATCTGATAGTCATGAGATTTTCGGTCTTTTTAGAGAAGGAAAAATGTTAGCAGTAGGCGGCTATAGCTTATTTGGCAACGGTAAATTTGCTATGTTGGGCCGTTTACGAAGTGACCGGCGGATGCTGATGAAGGGAAATGCTACCGAACTCCTGCAGCCAATTGTAGACCAGCTTTTCCGAGATCCTCAGGTATCCTGGGTAGGAGCAAATACTCATCTCCATAACCTTGCCGCCAGAAGAGTCCTGCAGAAATTATCGCTTGAAGAAGGTCCTGTACTCCATTTCTTGACCCTGAAATCTCCGGAGCTATTAACCGATCATAAGCCGGGCCCTGTTTGGGAGGAAATAACCAGCCTTCAGCATAAAAAGGAGCTACTCCATTTAATAAACGACCCTGCTTTTTTCCCTTTTGAATGCTACTATCCTCTACCTTTTGATCACGCCTTGTTTACTGATCAATATCTTGAAGAATCATCTTTTTACCAAAAGTCTGATGCTTCTCGATTCGTAATCGTTAAAAATGACACGAAAAAATTTGATTATTCCCATGTGAAATATTTTTGGGACGATCACTATAACCAGTCTGGTTTCTTTGAAACGATTCTTCACCACTGGAAGCAGCACCCTAATAACGTAGGCTGCTGGATTGATTTCTCAGCGGAAGGCTTTAAAAGAATTCCGGATTTGTCTCCTTACGACGTTCAGGAACCATGGATGTTATACGGCAAATGGAAATAGGATTCCACTACGCCTAAAAAAACGCGCGAAGCAACTCGCGCGTTTTTTATGTTACTTCTTTTTTTTACTGCCTTTTTTCGGCACACCTTTATTTCTATAAAAAGGTTTATTGCCCTTTTGCTTATTCTTTTTCTTTTCTTTTTTCTTATCCGGCCCTTTAGAATTAATCTGCTTAGGTTGAGCGGGACGTTTACGTTCTTTTTTAGGCTTCATTCCATCAATTTCAAAATCAACGACACGCTCATCAAGATTTACATTCGTTACTCGAATAGTTACTTCATCCCCGATTCGAAATACATTGCCAGTACGTTCGCCAATCATAGCAAATTGTTTCTCATGGAAATGATAGTAGTCATCGGTTAATGAGCTCACATGAACGAGACCCTCAACGGTATTAGGCAGTTCTACAAACATACCAAAACTGGTTACGGAGCTGATTACACCTTCAAACTCTTCCCCAACTTTATCCTGCATGAATTCTGCTTTCTTCAAATCATCCGTTTCACGTTCAGCATCAACGGCTGCTCGTTCCATCTCGGAAGAATGTCTGGCAATTTCAGGCATTTGATCCTTCCAGTGTTTCCGAGTTTTATAATCCAGTTTATCTTCCACCAGATACGTGCGAATGAGACGGTGAACAATTAAATCGGGATAACGGCGTATCGGCGAAGTGAAATGTGTATAGTAATCTGTAGCTAAACCAAAATGGCCCAGGCTTTGAGGATCATATTTAGCCTGCTGCATCGAACGCAGCATTAGTTTTGAAATAATCATGTCCTCCTGTGTGCCTTTCACTTCTTCTAAGACTTTTTGAAGAGCCTGCGGATGGACATTATCTGCTGTGCCTTTTACTGCATACCCAAGATTAGCTACAAACTCAAAGAAGTTCTGAAGCTTGCCTTCATCTGGATCCTGGTGAATCCTATGGATGAATGGAACATCCATCCAGTGGAAGTGCTCTGCAATGGTTTCGTTGGCGGCAAGCATGAATTCTTCTATTAAACGCTCCGCAACTGACCGTTCCCTAAGTTTAACATCAACGGCTTTACCTTCTTCGTCTACTATGACTCCGGCTTCTTTAAAGTCAAAGTCAATAGCCCCACGGTCCATACGTTTGCCGCGAAGGGTTTTAGCCAGCGCAGCCATATCACGGAACATAGGTACTAAGTTTTCATACTTCTTAATTAGCTGTTCATCTTCGTCCTCAAGAATTTTATTCACGTCTCTATAGGTCATTCTTTCATTGGTTTTAATTACACTTTGAAAGATTTCGTGTGCTACTACATCGCCACTTTTGTTAATTTCCATTTCACAGGATAAGGTCAAGCGATCAACTTGCGGGTTCAGTGAACAAATCCCGTTAGACAGACGGTGCGGGATCATAGGGATTACGCGGTCTACTAAATAAACACTTGTAGCACGCTCACGAGCTTCTTTATCGATCGGAGAACCTTCTCCCACATAATACGTGACGTCCGCAATGTGAACTCCGAGTTTAAAGTTCCCATTATCAAGCTTCTTAACTGTCACAGCATCGTCCAAGTCTTTAGCGTCTGCACCATCGATCGTTACAATTGTTTCATCCCGAAGGTCGCGTCGATTCTTAATTTCCTCTTCACTTATCTGATCTGGTGTTTCTCCAGCCTGCTTAAGAACTTCATCCGGAAAATCTACTTTAATCCCATGCTTATGAATTATGGAGATAATATCAATTCCTGGATCATTTTTATGCCCAAGTATTTCTACGATTTCCCCTTCAGCACTCATGCGCTCTTCGGGGAATTTGGTTATATTCACAATAACTTTATGACCATCGGCGGCCCCGTTTGTCTGCCCTTTAGGAATAAATATATCATTAGGAATTCTTTTATCATCAGCTATAACAAAACCGAAATTACGGCTTGATTCATACGTACCTACTACTCGGGTCGTTGCCCGTTCTAATATTCTTATCACAGTACCTTCTGGACGATTTCCTTGTTCATCCCTTTTTTCAATTCGAACCATTACTTTGTCATTGTTCATAGCCGAATGAAGATCAGAATGATGAAGATAGACATCATCTTTGTCTTCTTCATCTGGGATGAGAAAAGCAAATCCCTTCGCATGCATCTGGATGCGGCCGCGAATAAGGTTCATTTTTTCAGGTAGTCCGAACCTGTTCTTTCTGGTTCTTACGAGTTCCCCTTCTTCTTCCAATTCATTCAATGCTTTCATAAGATCTTTAAATTCATTGCCGTCCTCTAAATCCATTGTATCTTCTAATTCTTGTACAGATAATGGCTTAGATGCAGTTTCTTTAAAAAATGCTAATATTTGTTGTTTTAAATCTGTGCTCAATTGTCTAACCTCCTCTAATAGTAAAGGTCAAAACTCTGATATTAGGACCAGTCCAATGATTCAAGAAATTCGAGGATATCCTCATGCAGCTGTTCCTTTTCTTTACCCATTGTAATGACATGACCAGAGTTTTTGTACCATTTAATGTCTTTATGGTTGGATTCCACTTGTTCATAAATATAGTTTGCGCTGTCTTTGTTAATCATTTCATCTTTTTCTGCTTGTACTACAAACGTTGGTGTGTAAATCTGATCCACTTCATCATGAACTTCGTTGATAAATCCGCCTAATTGCTTAAACATTTCTTCTGAATCGTTTAATAATTCATCTACTTCTTCATTAATTGTTTCCTGGTCTTTGCCCTCAAGCTGCTTGTACTGCCGGGCTTTCGCTTCAAAGCCCTGGGTCAACTGCTTTTCGTTATCAAAAAACATAGGCGAGCACATGGTAACTAAACCTTTTATCGGCTCCGAATAAGCAAGCTTCAACCCCAGCACTCCTCCAAGAGACAGACCAGCCACGGCTATTTTTTGATAACCAAGATCTCGCAGATGGTCTAAGGAAGCTTTTACATCCGTCCACCAATCTTCTGGTCTTGCATCAATTAAAGCTTCCAATTCTTTACCATGACCTCGGTATATCGGACCGTGACTCGTGTATCCGTGCTTTTGTAAAAATCTTCCGAGCATACGGACATCAGCGGAATGTCCGGTAAAACCATGTAATAATAATACCGCGCGCTCTCCTTCTTCAAACGTAAAAGGTTGTGGCTGTTTAATTTTCATGTCATTCTCTCCTTACTTCATCTATTTCCTTATTTCCAATTTTCATTCTTATAATACTGTGTTCAGCTTACCAAAATTAGCTCCCGGGTTCTTTTTTTGAGCTTATATGACAAATTATACTCTTCGTGTAAATACTTATCGATCATAATAAAAAACCGCGCTAAGAGATCAGCGCGGTTCTACTTTCGCATTCTTTAACCCAAAATATAGGCTGACAAGAAAGCCAGGACAAAAAATAAGACACCTGTTACGACTGTAGCTTTATGCAATACAGCATCAATTCCCCTAGCCTTTTGCTTACCGAACAATTGCTCCGCTCCACCAGATATAGCTCCTGATAGTCCGGCACTTTTCCCTGATTGCAACAGAACTAGAACAATTAAAGCTATTGTATCAATAGTCAATAAAGTTATCGCGAGTGTTTCCATGTTGTGCCAACACCTCCTATGAACGTACAAATCACTAGATTAAATGTAGCATAAAACCATTATAGCATCAAGAAAATTTAACCCCTCGACCTGCCTCTTCTAGAGTTGATTGTCCATGTCTTTACAGGATAGATCATTTAAAGCGTGGAAGGATAAGTTGAAGGGTTATTGAAGAAATTGATTGTTTTTGATAATTTTTGATCGTTTTTGCTTGATTTATGTAAGGGTTTTCTTTATTATAGGTATTGAGATAAAGAAAGGAGAGATGCCTATGCTGACTCCCGAACGACATCAGATCATTTTAGAAACCGTCAAAAAATATCATACGGCGAAAATTAAAGATCTAGTGCAATCAACAGGAGCATCCGAATCCACGATTCGACGTGACTTAGACCAATTGGAGCAGGAAGGTCTACTTCGCAGGGTCCATGGGGGAGCATCTCTAAGAGCTTCAGCAAGCGACGAGCCAAGCATGGGGGAAAAAATCACAAAGTACCATAAAGAAAAAAATGCTATTGCCAGCTATGCTGCTTCACTCGTCAGAGACGGTGATTGCATTTTTCTCGATGCAGGCTCCACAACCTACGAAATGATTTCTTATTTATATGGTAAGGACATTACAGTAGTCACAAATGGGCTCGATCAACTCGATAAACTCACTGAGTATCAAATTAAAACTTATGTAGTTGGCGGTTATGTAAAGCATCGGACAAGAGCCGTCATTGGCACAGTGGCCATGCAGAACCTTCAACAATACCGATTTGATCAGTGCTTTATGGGGACCAACGGTATCTCCTTAAGGGAAGGTTTTTCTACACCAGATCCTGAAGAAGCTGCCATTAAAAGCACAGCTTTATCTTTATCTCAAGAACGCTATGTTTTAGCTGACCATTCCAAGTTTGAAGAAATATCCTTCGGAAAATTTGCAAATCTCGATGATGCTTACATTTTGACAAATTATGAAGGACTGTACTTAAACGATTACAAAGAAAAAACTAATATAAAGGTTGTGACCGCATGATTTACACGTGCACACTGAATCCGTCCATTGATTATGTAATGAATGTGGACGAATTCAAGCCTGGAGACCTGAACCGTGCAAGCCAGACGTTCTACTATCCTGGCGGAAAAGGTATTAACGTTTCCCGGGTAATGGCAAGACTAGGGGTTAAAACAATTGCCCTTGGTTTTACAGGCGGGTTTACAGGTGAATTTGTTAAAGACTTTTTGAATAACGAGGAAATTAATCATCAATTTATCGATACCGAGCAAAATACAAGAGTGAATGTAAAGTTAAAAAGCCAGCAAGAATCGGAGATTAATGGGCCAGGCCCCATACTTTCCTCTAAGCATCAGGAAGAACTTATGGAGCAGGTTCGAACTTTGACTAATGAGGACACACTGATACTTGCGGGGAGCGTGCCATCTTCTTTACCAGAAGATTTTTATATAACCATTGCAGACGTATGCAGCAAGAATGGTACTAAATTAGCCGTCGATACTTCTGGAAAAGCATTAAAGCAGCTCATCGGCCGCCCTATCTATTTGCTTAAACCGAACCACCATGAGTTGGGTGAACTATTTAATGTAAGCATTGATTCTATGGAAAAGGCTGCGCATTATGGGAAAAAGCTTGCAGA
>NZ_JBAPTY010000340.1:0-6691 GCF_049282395.1 Halobacillus sp.
TTCTTCAAGTGGGTGAGGGATAAACCCGTTTCGAGCTTCTGATTCGGCCAGGTCCGGAGGGGAACGGGGAGACTCCTGTGGGATAAACATGATCGGTGAGACCCCGGAAAGCTTTAGCTTGAGGAGGCTCAGCACATGCCCACGGAAAGCGAGTCGTTCCCCGCAGGACCTAACTCTCTCACGAGATATCTCGAAACTAAGTCTTCCACAAACGGGAGCTTATGTGTAAGGTCAACACTGCGATATTAACGGAGCTGTTCGTTAGATCCATTAATAAATTGAACACTTTAGAGAGCGAGAGTGATTCCATGTTTAAAATTAAATTGATTATTGGAGCAGTTACGCTGGCTGCTTCTGCGGCAGCCATAACCCTTCTGCTTCAGAATAACAGCTTTAGCAGAAGCGTCTCTTCCGTGGAGTGTCCAGCAGAAGGTGATCGATTCTGCACCTTCACGGAGTTAAGTGAGGTGTACGAAGAAAATGAAGATTGGGAAATTAAAAAACGTGAATCTCCAAATAACCATGTGCTCGTAAGTGCCATTCACGGAGGAGGAATTGAGCAGGTAACTTCACAGCTGGCAGACGCTGTTGCCGGTGAAAAATACAGCTTTTACACCTTTAAAGGAAAGCTTAGTTCCGGAAATTTTAATAACTTACATATAAGTTCTGTCAATTTTGATGAACCTCAGGCTCTTTCTATGGCGAACGAAGCGTCGATCCATATTTCTATCCATGGGGCTGAAGGGGAAAAGAAAAAAACACTACTTGGTGGATTAAACGAGGGTTTACGAGGCTTAATTTCTGATCATTTAGAATCAAGCGGCTTCCGTGTTAAGGAAGCCCCCAAGTATTTAGACGGCGACCATCCAAATAACATTGTGAACCAAACCAAAACCGGACAGGGTGTTCAACTGGAATTAACACGAGCGCAAAGAAAAGCTTTTTATGAAAATGGAAACATTAGCTACAGCTCCAGAAATGAAGTTTCCAATCAAACAGAAGCCTTTAACGAATATACGGACTCTATCCGTGCGGCACTAAAAGAATATGAAGAGAGAAACCTCTAATCAAACAAAGGTGAGATTACATCCACCTGTCATTTAATGCAAATGGGCACATACACTGTACTAGCACCCAGCTGTCCTGACCCGGCCAGTCCAACGGCAGCGAGATGAACAACACAGAGTAAAGGAGATCATCACATGAGACTGCTTGGTTTGAAGTTGATTAATCTAGCCAGCTTTATTTATCTGCTCACCGCTTCCTTCTTCTTATCACAAGATTTCATGAAGCCATCTACCGCTAATGTATATGTTATGCCGGCCCCGTTTGCCTTTTCTATATGGTTTGTTATTTACTTACTTCTTTTCGTCTTTCTAATGAAATCTTTCTTTGCAAATGAAGAGCTTGATCGTGTCGTTGATCATATCGGGCTATGGTTTCCTTTAAGTATGTTCCTATCCGGGACTACCGTTATTGTTGGAACAACTCCGTCGCTACTATTTATTACTTTATCGCTGCTTACCCTCTCTGTGGTATATACGAGCATTCAAAGACTTAATCTCTCTACGCAAAAATACAGAACTCCCTTTTCCATTTACCTCGCCTGGACCTCTATAGCTACTATCGTGGATACCTTTGTCGTTTTGAAAGCAAATGGAGTACAAGAATTATTTTCCATTGGAGAACTAGGATGGTCCGCTTTTATTCTTGTAGCGGGAGGACTCATTGCCCTTGCCTTTTATTTTATTCAGAAAGATACGTGGTTTCCTCTCGTTTTCATATGGGGATATGGAGCAACCTTTGCTTATCAGGAAAACACACTTATCAAATTTATTACAGGTGCTTTTGTCGTCATTCTATTATTTATTATTTTCTTTAGCTGGTTCCAAAAGAATCGTGTTTCTTAAGGAAGAGGGCTAATTAAAAGCATTTCCCTCCCCCTACCACTATTCTTCAATAAATTCTTACATAATTTTATAATAAAGGTGGGATACTCCCGTTATATACGTGATAAAGTTAAATTACTGCGGCACCTCTTCTGAATCTGCATTCCAGTAAGACTTGATGAATATCCTATAGTAAGGAAGGCAGCATGTAATGTCCTTGCTTAACAAACAAAGGGGTGACTGAGATGGAAAAGGACCTCAAGTTCCAAAACATTACCCACAAAAAGATGGACTTTGATCAAGTATTTGACCATATCCTGACCTTCATGAAAAAGGATCCGCTCGGAAATTACCGTTTAATGCTTGGTACTGATTCTCAAATCCACCCTTCTCACACCATTTTTATTACAGGGATCGTCATCCAACGTGTTGGAAAAGGCGCTTGGGCCTGTTTCTGTAAGAAACTTATTTCACGAAAAATGACCACGCTTCATGAGCGCATCTCTTATGAGACATCACTTACCGAACATATCGCTTCTTTATTCACAGAAGACAAGAAAAATGAAATGATTGATATCATTCTGCCTCATATTTATAAAGGGGCTACTTTTACAATGGAGGGGCACATTGACATTGGTTCAGGAGAGCGGAACCGGACAAGACTGTATGTAAATGAAATGGTAGCCCGAATTGAATCGCTTGGGATCGAGCCGAAAATTAAGCCAGATTCGATTGCCGCAAGCAGCTATGCTAACAAATACACAAAATAAAAAAGCACAACCACAGTCGAACTGGGGTTGTGCTTCCTTTATTATACTCGTGCTTTTTTTAATTGCTCCAGTACTTCTGAAGGCTCTGCACGATCTTTGTAATCTTCTTTGGTGTATTCATAAACAATGGTTCCATCCTGGTCAATTACATAAGTTGCGGAAACAGGAAGTGTCCACGTTTCATCCCCATTATGCTCGTCCACTCGCAGCCCTTTTTCTTTGTACACGTCCACAAGATAATCCGGGAGCTGATATACGAGATTATACTGATTGGCCGTTTCATTTCCAACATCACTTACCACATGGAACTGGAGGTCATTTTTCTCAGTGGTGGATAAAGAGTGATCAGGCTGTTCAGGACTAATCGCAATTAGTTCGCCCCCACTATCGTGAATGTCACCAAGAATCTCCTGATAAGCCCGGAGTTCCATATTACAATAAGGACACCAGCCTCCACGGTAAAACGTCAATATGACAGGTCCTTCTTCCAGTTGTTTGTATAATTCTATTGAATTTCCCTTCGCATCAGGAAGGTTGAAATTGGGAGCTTTTTTGCCTTCGGATAGACCTTTTCCATCAGAAGATTGCTCCAGTTCTTGAATGGCCTGCTTCATTTTCTCTTGCACATCTCCAGGAGCCGTCGCTTTGAATTTTTCAATGTATTCGTTGTAGCGCTCTTTCATTTCTGTCTTCACAGGAAAAAACTCCTTTATGGTTAGATTCACGTCGATTATAGCCTAGTTGATTACTTGGTTAAAGTCATCTGCTCATTCCTTCTTGTTAAAAGTAAGGCAATACCTACAGCGAGTCCTCCAGCGATCAGCTTGCCCACAATAACAGGAACAATCATATCTTTTTCAATTCCTGCTACAAAAGCAAAGTGGCTCCCCAGTACAAAAGCTCCACTTACAGCAAAAGCCGAATTCACTATTTTCCCCCGGCGATCCATATGCTTCATCATGGCGAGCATGGGTAAATGATGGGCAAGGGAAGCCAAAAGGCCGGTCATAGCGGAAGCATTTAAACCAATCTTCTGGCTCAACCGATTCCATACCTTTTCCCCTTTTTGATTTAAAAAAGCGATTAAAGGATAAGCTCCTGCAAGGGTAACGGTAATCCTGCCTACAATAGAGACCCCGTCAGAAAGCGGGGCCATGCCTGAAATGAGGGTGAATTCCGTGAGCGTTTCAATCGTAATAGCTGCAAGTCCGGTAATAATAAGGAGTTCGACGCCTTTCCCAAACCAGGCAAATACACGTATAGCCCCCTCCGTAAACAACCATAATCCTATCCCGATTAGAACAGAAAGGAGAAGCGCCGGCAATAAGTTCTGCAGCATCCATAACCATTCATATCCTGCGATCGCTCCGCCTGCCAGACAGCCGATCGGGATTGTCACTATTCCGATGAGGATCCCTTTTGCGAAATAAGGACGGTCTTCTTTTTGAATGACAGTAAGGGCGACCGGGATAGTAAAGACGAGCGTCGGACCCATCATTGTTCCTAAAAATGCCCATGAAAACACAGCCGCTTCATCCGTTAAGGCTAAAGCTTCTGCCAGGGAATACGCCCCCATATCAATCGCTAAAATCATAGAAGCAAACATAGAGGGATCGGCACCCAGCTCTTTAAAGACAGGACCAATGACTGGTGCAGCGACTTCTGACAAGACGGGAGCAAGCGAAATGATTCCTACCATGGACAAGGCTAGCGGCCCCATCATCATAAAGGCATCATAGAAATGCTTTCCTAAAGATAAACGCTGATTAAGAACATAGTAATCCAGGGCCCCTGCCACCATAAACAAACACATGATGATTAATATCGATTCATTGATCCATAACAAATTCGCTCCCCCCTTCACGAAACCTATCTCTCACTCATTTCGCTCTGTTCAAAGGTTTTCCCTTCCTGGTTCTGTGCGTAACTTCGCAGCCCTAAAAATAAAAAAGCACTCAGAGTAAATACTCTGAGCGCCTTATAAGGATCAGCGATTTTAGCCGATTCCACATGCTACTGAACCGTTCTTCTGCAAATACTTCTGATGATGCTCTTCCGCTTCATAGAAAGTGGTGGTCTTAACAACCTCTGTTACAATCGGGCGCTTGAAAGTGCCTTTCTCATCCCACTCTTTAATTTTTTCTTCAGCAATATATTTTTGACTGGCATCATTGTAAAAGATCGCCGAGCGGTATTGGTGACCGATATCGGCACCTTGACGATTTTTTGATGTTGGGTCGTGCGTTTCAAAAAAGATATTTACGAGTTCAGAATAAGTAATGACAGTTGGGTCATACTCTACTTTCACAGCTTCTGCGTGACCTGTTTTACCCGTTTTCACCTGTTCATAAGATGGATTATCCAGATTCCCGCCAATATAACCTACTCGTGTAGATGTAATGCCTTCAAATTTTTCAAAGAATGCTTCTACTCCCCAGAAACACCCTGCTCCAAAAATTGCCTTCGCCATATCTCATCTTTCCTTTCTTTTTTAACGCAACTTCTATCGAGAGCCTTCACGGGTATATGACAACGTAAAGACCCCTTTTCTTATCCAAGAAAAGGGGTCGTATTATAGTCCGTACGATCCTCTCATCTCTTAGGATGTCACCATCCTACAGGAATTGGCACCGTTCTCGTCAATCCTTAGATTGATTCGATGGTTGCCGGGCATCAAAGGGCCAGTCCCTCCGCCTCTCTGGATAAGAAGTTTCCGTTATTTATTTTTAAGTTATTTCATATCTTACAACGTTTTAGCAGTGAAGTAAAGGATGAAGCTTGAATTTTTTTTGGAAAAAAACACATTCAGCTCCCAGTCTTTTACTCTATTCAGATTGCCATGAGAAAATGCCAGTCTATATTTAACTCTCCATCATTCGACAAATCTTTATTTGCCGCGCTCGCCTGAAGTATTGATCTCTTCAAACGGCTGGACGATGACAAAGCCGTCGCCATTGAATTCCATTTGGATCGATTCTCCACTTCCCCGTCCAATGAGAGTTTTAAAGCTGATATCTGTACGAAACTCAGGCTGTAAATGACCCGACCAGGCGACCGTAGCATTCGGATCGGTAATTACTGGCTGCCCCGTGCGCACCATAATGGTAAGCGGTTCGTAATGAGACGTGATCGCTACTTTACCTCTTCCCTTCAGTTTAACGTTGAATAAGCCGCCCGACATCATTCCGGCAACTTTTTTCATCAGTTGAATATCCCAGTCTACGCCTGGCTCAAAGGCGAGAAGGTCATTGCCGTTCACTGTAATTTCTTCGTTATCCAGTTCCAGAATAGTAATTTTTTTGCCTTGATCGGCTAGGTAAAGGCTGCCACGTCCGGTAGCTTTCATCAGAGAGCTTCCTTCTCCACTCATGGCTTTTTTCACGAAACGACCTACGCCGTGCTCAAGGAATCCTTCTCTTTCAAATTTAATCTGCCCGTTGTACGAGATCATGGATCCTGCTTTCGCCCACACCTGGTCGGTCAGGTTCACTTCCAGGATCCGCGGGGTTTCCAACTCGAAGTATTCATTCTCTGCATCGTCCTGCTTTGTTTCTCTTATAAATTGTTCAATAGAATATTTGCTCATTCTTCTCTCCCCTTTAATCACAAAGTTGGTTCCTAACTAGGATATTCGCTCTATTCCTAAGGTACTCCTTCTTCACAAAGGGGAATTTTGCTGAACTGATGATTAAAGAGAGTCCGGAAACTGTGAGTTCTTGTACTACCTTAAATTTCTTTTGAATATTAAAGATATGCTCCCGTTTGTGTAAGACTCAGTTTCAAGATATCTCGCGAGAGAGTTAGGTCCTGCGGGGAACGACTCGCTTTCCGGCCCTGCACGACGCAGGGTCGTTCGACGTTGCCACAGGACGTGGCGATCTTAGTCGAACATCCCATGTGCTGACCCTCCTCAAGCTAAAGCTTTCCGGGGTCTCACCGATCATGTTTATCCCACAGGAGTCTCCCCGTTCCCCTCCGGACCTGGCCGAATCAGAAGCTCGAAACGGGTTTATCCCTCACCCACTTGAAGAA
>NZ_JBAPTY010000341.1:0-3109 GCF_049282395.1 Halobacillus sp.
TCTACTTCTGGAGCGGAAATAACAATTCGGCCATTGGTTTAACCAAACGATGTGTAAAGGCCTTCATAGTTCCCGCTCCTCTCCTGTTATTAGCTACTCATCATTGTATCATATGCTGTCAGGGAAGTAACGTTTCTTCACTGTATAGGTACGTTTACTTGAAAGCTTGGTTGTTCGCTGGGAACATCTTTCCCTTTTTTATCAATAAGCGGGTAGAATAACAGGGTGAGATCCTCGGTCTTTTCGTGTACATCAAAATCTTCCACCTGTACATATTGAAAAGTAGAAAATGTTCCCTTTACCGTTCCTGTTGTCTTTCCACTAAAGTTTGTCCCGTTCGTATCTACAACTTTAACCAAAAACTGAACAGCCCCGTCTTCTTTCTTCCACTTATAATCCTTCTTTTGTGCCAGATCTAATTTTCCATATGAAATTCCCAAATAAAGTTTTCCTGTATCCAGACCATGATACAACGGCGTAACCTGGACACCTGAACCTTCAATCTCGAGAGGCGACGAAGTCAGAGAAACAGGACGTCTTTCAGGGGAAGCAGTCACGGGATATGCCTGCCCCTGCGCAAGCTGGTTGAAATCTTTGTTGATCTGAAAAAAAATAATAACGATCAGCAGAACAGCCAGAAAACCATACAGTGTCCAACGAAGTGCTTTCATCGCTTCCACCTCTCGCATCCGATATAATGAATCTTTAGAATATTATACCAGATTTTTTACAGACGTCCGCGTAACAATTCCAAGATAGTAAAAAAGACTGTCTCCGCGGGCTTTAGTAAGTCCCTACATCGACAGTCTTCGCTATTATAAGTATTTCTTCTGTATTTTTTTACCGCTGTAGCTGAACACTACATCTCTATGTTCTACTCTTGTTTCTAAATGGACCGGACGTCCCCACAATTGATACACATAAGGGATCGTTTTCTCTAAATAACTCACATCCAGTTCAACCTCTTCATAATGATGCTTTAAATATAGCTCTCCGCTTTTTATATAATCTCCGTCCTGAACCGTAATGTAAGGGAAACCTCCATTGACTCTCATTGTAACCAGCTGATCTCTTACCGCCTCATGGTCCTTATCCGTAATTTTATATTTCTGTCCTTGCTTTTGAAATAAGTATAAATCTTCCTGACGCACAAGTTCCTTGGTCAAATAGTTCCGAATGAAGCTTTGGTCCGATTCGATTTCACGAACTTCAAACATCTTTTCTCTGCCGGAATTCTCCTGGATTCCATGCTTTTTCATTTCTTCCGTCGGGTTATCGTACCTGTACTCAATATCTTCAAATATTTTCAATCCTAAGTAATAAGGATTGAGCTGAGTTTTTGAAGGCTGCACGACGCTCGCATTCAGCTTGGCAAAGTCGATCACTTCGTCACTGGTCAAATCCATCTCTCTCAAAATTCTGGCATGCCAATAAGAAGCCCAGCCTTCGTTCATGATTTTCGTTTCCAGCTGCGGCCAGAAGTAAAGCATCTCTTCTCTCATCATCGTTAAGATGTCGCGCTGCCAGTCCTCAAGTTCGCGGCTGTATTGTTCAATAAACAAGAGCAAGTCCTTTTCAGGTCTTGGCGGGAATTTCTTTTTCTTACGGAACATGGACTGATCTTCTGAAGAGGACTCATCAATCTTCCAAATATCATCGTATGGAGTGGATATGGATTTCTCCACACTTTCTTCATCTTCATCCATCGTCCAGGCCAATTTGGGCCGTACAATCGATGGATCGATATGCTCCTGTATCGCAAGTACAGCGTCTAAGAAAGATTCCACCTCTGCTTTACCGTATAATTTATCATAAGAAGCAATTCGTTCAGCCGTCGCCGCCATGCTTTCTACCATATCCCGCTTTGTATTCTGGAAGCGCGCATTATTTTTGAAAAAGTCACAATGGGCAAGTACATGAGCCACAATCAGTTTATTTTGAATCAAGCTATTGGAGTTCAGTAAAAAGGCGTAACAAGGATTTGAATTTATCACCAGTTCATAAATTTTACTTAAACCGAGATCATACTGTATCTTCATTTTGTAATACTGTTTTCCAAAGCTCCAGTGAGAAAAGCGCGTAGGCATTCCATACGCTCCAAAGGTATAAATGATATCATCAGGACAAACCTCATAACGCATCGGATAAAAGTCAAGACCGAATCCCTTGGCAATCTCCGTAATTTCCTTGATCGCATTGTGCAATTGTTTCTGGTCCTCTGGTTTCAAAGGGCCCCTCCTCCTTTGATTTCACTTATCTTACTATATGAGAAGGAGCGAGAGAACATGAAAGATTGATGCTTCTAATCTTTCATTGGGGACTAGAGGATTTTAGCCATAGCATACTCATCTACCCATTGATGGTTTACATATAACGAATCACGTTTGACCCCTTCTTTTATAAAACCAGCTTTCTTATACAACTGGATGGCCGGCTCATTATGTACCATTACAGTCAACTCCATACGGTGAACTTGATTCTTCCGCGCCCATTCTTCCACTTTACTGAATAATTGAGAAGCGATCCCCTGTCCCTGATACATCTTCAGGACACCTGTAACAATCTGAACCGTGTGCCGATTTCGCTCTGCGCGCCCGCCAATACACATAAGATGCCCAATCAGTTCCCCGGCGTTTTCAGCAGCTAGTATAACTGCATTCTCCTGATCCTGGACGCTTTCGAGCATATTTTCTGCCTGATCCACACTCATCTGGCGTTCCCCAGCCCCATATAAAAGAAAATCAGTTTCCGCTTCCAGTTGTTCTCCTAACTTAACGTAAGCTTCAGCCATTATTGGTGTAAGTGTAATGATTCTCATGACAAGCGCCTCCTTTATACTTTAGCTCTAATAAACCTCCAAGTTGATTTTACAGGTAAGCTCCCGTTTGTTGAAGACTCAGTTTCGAGATAGTTGGGGGTCCGTTACTCTATGTGGAAGAGGGCTGGTGGGGAAATAACTCGTCTTGTTCCATCACCCAGACACTCGAGACATAAGCCGTTCATCAACGGACAAGACCACCGTCCTTTTGATGCTCGGCTTATGCTGTTCGTGTCTTTCGGGGTAATTCCACATTTGAACACTTTCCTATGGCCCTACACGACGTAGGGT
>NZ_JBAPTY010000342.1:0-3468 GCF_049282395.1 Halobacillus sp.
TTGAAACAGAAGTAGAAAAATAATGTCAGAACACTCCCAGTACAGACCATATAAAACATGCACAAAAATAAACTCTTCCTTATTTTAAGCATTTGATGATTTTTTACACAGTAAAAAGACGAAAAAAATAATCAATATGCAGGGAGATGGTATGGGCGCATAGACATTATAGAAGTAAAAGACGGGGTGTGGTACGTGTTATCATTCCACCAAACTCAAAGGGGGGATTGTATTTCAGATTTGCAGTAAAGATTTCTCCATGGTACACCACTTATAGTAGCGCGAGACAGTTCTTTCGTCTTAAAACCAACGCTACTTTATATAGAAGACAGAAGGAAAAATTCATACTTAATTTGCTGTTTTAAAATAGATTGAAACGAACCAACACCAGTAAAGAAGTCCATTCACCAGCTATTGTCAAAGTAAAGAAAATCAGATACTATATAATTACTGAAAAGGCAAACGGTTGCACAATTGGTTGCTATTTTTACGTGAAAATAATTCTTCAATTTAAAATTAAGCATTGTAATAATTAGTAGTGCAAGCGATTGCACTACTAATTGCTTTAATTACTCATTCTTTCATTTTCATGTACAATAGTTTAAAAGAACCTGTCTTCATAGCATTAAATTTAGAAGAAATGAGGGATCGATATGGAACGTGTTTGGTGGAAGGAAGCTGTAGGCTATCAAGTGTACCCGCGTAGTTTTCAAGACTCAAATGGAGACGGTATTGGTGATATACAAGGAATGATCGAACGACTCGATTATCTGAAAGATTTAGGAATCGATTTTATATGGATCTGCCCCATGTACAAATCCCCAAAGGACGACAACGGATACGACATCTCCGATTACAGGGATATCCTCGAAGAATTCGGTACAATGGACGACTTTGACCGGTTATTAAAGGAAGTTCATAAACGGGATATGAAATTAATCATTGATCTCGTACTCAACCATACCAGCGATGAGCATCCATGGTTCGTCGAATCGCGTAAGTCTAAAAATAACCCCAAACGTGATTGGTATATTTGGCGCGATCCTAAAGACGGAAAAGAACCAAATAACTGGGAAAGTATTTTTGAAGGGTCAGCCTGGGAGTATGATGAAGCATCAGGTCAATATTACCTTCATGTGTTTTCCACTAAGCAGCCGGATTTGAATTGGGAGAATGAAGAAGTACGCGAAGAGTTATATGATACGGTGAACTGGTGGCTTGAGAAAGGAATTGATGGATTCCGTATCGATGCGATCAGCCACATTAAAAAACGTCCGGACCTTCCGGATATGCCGAATCCGGAAGGCGAAGAATACGTTTCTTCTTTTGATATGCACATGAACCAGGAAGGGATCCACGAGTTCCTTGAGGAGTTTAAAAATAAGACGTATGCTAACTACGATGTAATGACAGTAGGTGAAGCAAACGGAGTAAGTGCTGAAGAAGCAAATCTCTGGGTCGGTGAAAATGGAAAAATGGATATGGTATTCCAGTTTGAACACTTGGATCTCTGGAATAAAGATGGAGATGACAAGCTTGATGTTGTGGGCTTAAAGAAAGCTTTAACACGATGGCAAAAAGCATTAGAAGATGATGGCTGGAATGCTCTATTCATTGAGAATCACGATAAAGCCCGCGTAGTTTCCACATGGGGAGATGACGAACAGTATTGGAAAGAAAGTGCCACTTCTTTTGGTACGATGTACTTTCTGATGCAGGGCACTCCTTTTATCTATCAGGGGCAGGAAATCGGAATGACCAACGTGGCCTTCCCTTCTCTTGAAGACTATGACGATGTTGCGGCCAAAAATCTTTATAAAAAGAAGAAAGCTCAGGGATCCTCTCATAAAGAGATCATGGAGATTCTCTGGAGCACATCCCGTGATAACAGCCGGACGCCGATGCAGTGGAATGACCAGCCCAAGGCAGGTTTCACGAGCGGAACTCCCTGGATAAAAATCAATCCTAATTACAAGGAAATTAACGTAAAAGACCAGCTGGGACGATCCGACTCAGTTCTAAACTATTATAAACAAATGATTTCTCTTAAAAAACAGTATCCCCTTTTCACTTATGGAATCTATGATCTACTGTTAGAAGAAGATACTCAAATTTATGCTTATACGAGAACGCTGGAAAGTAAAGTGGCACTGATTATTACAAATCTAACCTCAGACGAAGCTGATTTTGAATCAAATTACTCTCTCTCTAGTGATCATTTAATATTATCGAATTACGACACGGAATCCCACGAGGATATAAAGTCGTTTACTCTCCGCCCTTTTGAGGCAAGAGTTTACATTATGAATCAATAAGCAAAGAAAAGGGTGAACGTGACACGACACGTTCACCCTTTTCTTTAATTTATTATTCCTTACCAATGGAGGGTTGTAATTCAAGCGCTACATTTCCTTCAATTGCTCTTGAAATCATACAGCTCTTCTCAGCTTTTTCAACCAGCTTGTTCAACTTATCCATATCTTTATCGGAAGCTTCGGACTTCAAAAGCACACGCGGCTTGTGAATGATTTTATTATATGTGATCACTCCGTCGGTTACGTCCACAATCCCTTCCGAATCCATGCTCATTTCTTTGAGCGGTAATCCTGCTCTCTCAACCATTGCACCAAGCGTAATAATATAACAAGTTGCCGCAGCGCCTAACAGCATTTCATCAGGGTTTGTGCCTACGTCTGGCCCGTCCATTTCTTTGGGAATGGATATTTGGGTTTTTAGCTTGTCTGCCTCTATTGTTCCAACTTCGTTACGACCTCCAGGCCATTCGGCTTTCAAGTGAAAATGATGATATGTCAATTTGAACCTCTCCCTTCTGTTTAACACTTTTTAAATTATAAGACTATTGTAAATCTCAGTGTTGATATTACAGATAAGCTCCCGTTTGTAGAAGACTCAATTTCGAAATAGTTGGGGTCCGTTGCATACAATAGAAGAGGGCGGCTACGGAAACAACTCGCTTTCCTGCGGGGGAACTGGCAAGCCTCCTCAGTCGTTAACACTCCTTGTGGGGTCTCGCCTAGATCCTTCTCCCGCGGGAGTCTCGTCATTTCCTCCGCCACCCCAACTATATTTGGTAAACGGACATTGCTATATAAGACAGGAACCATACTGCATCTGCCTCAAATGCTTATAGTACAGGGGGCCTAAACTTAAACACACGTAAAAACCAGGGTGGTTCTCGTTCATTGGAAGCCGAGTATGGAGAGAATTTCGAGTTCTCCATGATCGCAAAGGAGCGGAAGGGAACGGGATGAACATGATCGGTGAGATACCGCAGGGCTGTTAAGCCCGAGGAAGCTCAGCACATGCCCGCGGAAAGCGAGCCGTTCCCTGGAGTCCCTTTCTCCACCCAATATCTCGAAACTGAGTCTTACAGTAACCGGCCCTATTGCTTAATAAGTCTTTTAAGAAATTTAACAAGATGTTTAAAACAGCAGATACAAAAAAACA
>NZ_JBAPTY010000343.1:0-2434 GCF_049282395.1 Halobacillus sp.
CTTCATAATGGCTTTGATCCACTCGAAAATTTATTTATTTCGACGGCTGTGTTCGACAAATTATTCCCTATTCCCCGAAGTATAATATTGCCATAATACTAAGGGATGAATGGAGGAGCAGAGCATGCAGCTGAGAAAAATGGTATTTGTACTGGGGATTCTTTTATTGGGTTTATGTGTGATGGTAAAGCCGGCAGAGGCCGCGGAGAAGGAAGCCATTATAATTAATAAAAGCATTAATCAACTCGCATTTTATGAAAATGGCAAACTTCAAAAAACGTTTCCTGTAGCAACGGGAAGGACGAAGAGTTTGACACCGGAGGGGAAATTCCCGCTCGTTAATAAGGTGAAAAACAGGCCGTGGTACAAAGAAAACATCCCGGGTGGTGATCCAAGGAATCCTTTGGGTGCAAGGTGGCTTGGGATAAAAGTTCCGGGCGACTGGGGACGTACCTCAGGGAACGTATATGGTGTCCACGGTACAAATAATCCTTCTTCCATTGGTACGTACGCATCCAGTGGCTGTATTCGAATGCACAACAAAGACGTCATCTGGTTGTATGAACGGGCTGACAAGAACATTCCGGTATATATCACAAGTTCCTCTTCGTCCTTTACGGCATTAGCACAAAAATATGGAGTCGGATCGGGCAAGGTTGTCGCAGGCTATGAGACCTTTAACGAAACGTTAAGATATGGCAGTAAAGGGGAATCTGTGAAAATTCTACAGCGAAAACTCAGCATATCCGCTGATGGATCTTTTGGTCCGCAAACCTTAAGAGCTGTTAAGAAATTTCAAACCTCAAAAGGATTAGTGGCGGATGGTATTGTAGGGCCGAAAACGAGAAAAGCATTATTCAGCAGTAAATAATGCAGGGAATTCCAAAAATGTATAGCAGGATAAGCCTCTTCTGAATGATCCCGAATAAAGACATTTCAATCATGTCTTTATTCGGGTTTTTGGGTTCCGTTACAAGTTAAATTAGCTCCTTGAGTTAATTGTATGACAGTACCTTTAATTCGCGTCTAAGGTCATTCTTGAATTCTATTGTTTATGGTGTAAAAGGATAATGTTTATGTAGTTTTGGGTGTTTTATTGGCTATCATATGGTAAATGAATATTGCTGAAAAACTTTTTGCTCTTCTTATAGAGTTAGTTAGATGATAATTTTATCCATTCCTCATTCGATGCTTAAAGGTATGAAACCTCTGAAGACTAATTCAGAGAGAAAGTATGTCTAAAACATCACGTTTATAAACGAGAGGTATTTTGAAAATAGAAATATCGCAGGAATGATATAATAGATATCATCTACTCAAAGATCATAGGAAAGAAAAGGGGGCATAGTATGCCAAAACATAAAATCTATACCATGAGCTTCGCAAGCGTGTATCCCCACTATGTTAGGAAGGCGGAGAAAAAA
Source organism: Halobacillus sp. (assembly GCF_049282395.1). Lineage (NCBI taxonomy): Bacteria > Bacillati > Bacillota > Bacilli > Caryophanales > Bacillaceae > Halobacillus > Halobacillus sp. Next base: position 1,425 of record NZ_JBAPTY010000343.1, read on the forward strand.
GGACGTACGAAAAACGAAGTCGATGAAATTATCCGTTGGCTGACAGGGTACAGCCAGGAAGAACTGGAGGCGCAGCTGGAAAAAGAAACAGATTTTGAAACCTTCTTTGCGGAAGCTCCCCAACTGAACCCTTCCCGGACCATGATTAAAGGTGTAATCTGCGGAGTCCGGGTTGAAAACATTGAAGAACCAACGATGCGGGAAATCCGCAATATGGATAAGCTAATCGATGAATTAGCTAAAGGAAAAGCGATGGAGAAGATTTTGCGAGAATAATGATTACAGAAGAAACACTGCTTTCATTTTGCAATCGGAGTTACTCATAATGTTTAAGAAAAACAGTGATCCCGTTAAAGATAACTCAATACCAAGTGTTCTGGAAAATGGGGGCGATTATCTAATAAAGGTGATCGTCCTTTTTAATGAGAATGAATGAATCAAATAAGTTCTTAATGATGGATGATTAGGACAAATAATCACCTGGTTATGTTAAAATTTTCTTGTGAGCAGTAATTGAAGTGAGGTTGGAACTTGGACTTTCTAACGGAAAAAGTCATATACATTTCTTTATTTATTTTAGTCATTCATACGATTGAAACCCTGGCTTATGCTGTACGGTTATCGGGAGCACGAGTCGGATTAATTGCATCGGCTTTGTCTTTATTTAATTTAATGGTCATTGTTTCGCGGATGGCCAATATGATGCAGCAGCCTTTTACGGGAAGCTTGGTGGATACAGCACCAAGCTCAAATACCTTATCGTTTGTGGAAGATCAGTATCGAGTCATTATTGGGGCTTCTACGATCGGCACAATCGTGGGGATTATTTTACTGCCAACGTTTGTGGCGTTATTTTCAAGGTCTATTATTCATCTTTCCAAACAAAAAGGATCCATTCCATCTTTATTTAAAACCTTTTTCTCACTGGACTATATAAAACGCGGCTTAAATCAGATGCATTTTCCGAATAGAACGTATTTAAAAGGTTTTTCAATGGCGCATATTCCCAA
>NZ_JBAPTY010000344.1:0-3535 GCF_049282395.1 Halobacillus sp.
CGTCTTTCTTAAGCATTTTCTGAAAGCCTTTATGATGTTCGAACAAGAGAGGTCCTCCTCTGTAGTAATCATGATGATTTCTATTATAAAGAGGAAAGAGAAGAAGTGCGAACCACAGACATTGTAGACAAATTGTCAGTATCCACATTAGAGGTATGAAGATTTACAACACCCATCACCAGATTTGTCATTCCAGCCTGGATATTTGGTAGAACATAAATAGAAAATCTGACGGGCATAACTATACCTATGTAAGGGGATTGTCCAGAAAAAAATGGCTGAAATATGGCCGTTGTTTAATAATGTCAACAATGAATCTGACAAACATGCGTTTAGATTATATTGTATATAGCTGTGTAACCGCTTTAAAATGAAGATACAAACAAAGAGAAAAAATAGTGTTAAGAGACGAAGGAGGAAACACAATGAGTGAACAACAGGACAAAGCAGGAGTGAGGGCAAGAGTTCAGAAGTTCGGGAGCTTTCTAAGCAGTATGATTATGCCGAATATTGCCGCCTTTATTGCCTGGGGACTGATTACCGCATTATTTATTCCGGACGGGTGGTTCCCGAACGAAGATCTAGCCGCTATGGTTGGCCCGATGATCACTTATCTATTGCCATTATTAATTGCTTTTACAGGTGGACGGTTGATTCATGGTTTACGAGGAGGAGTTGTCGCCGCGACGGCGGCTATGGGTGTTATTGTCGGTTCACCGGATACCCCAATGTTCCTTGGGGCCATGGTTGCTGGTCCAATTGCTGGTTATTTCATGAAAAAAGTGGATGAATTCCTTGAAGGAAAAATTCGTCAAGGCTTTGAAATGCTGGTTAATAACTTTTCAGCAGGAATTCTGGGTGCCGGACTGGCTATTCTTGCTTACTTTACGCTAAGTCCGCTCTTCTCAGGTATCACAGATCTTCTCGGTGTAGGCGTGGACTTCTTAATTTCAGCTGGTTTATTGCCACTAGCCAACTTATTCATTGAACCTGCCAAAGTGGTATTCCTCAACAACGCCATTAACCATGGGATTTTAACCCCGCTTGGTACGGAACAATCGGTAGAGACAGGGAAATCAATTCTATTCTTACTTGAAGCAAACCCTGGCCCTGGACTTGGCGTTTTACTCGCCTTTATGTTCTTTGGAAAAGGAGTTTCTAAACAAACAGCACCAGGTGCAGCGATTATTCAGTTCATTGGCGGAATTCATGAAATTTACTTCCCGTATATTCTGTCTAAACCACTTGTTATATTAGGCGCGATTGCCGGTGGTGTTTCAGGTACAGCAACCTTTGCTTTCTTCAACGCTGGACTGACCGCCGCAGCTTCACCCGGAAGTATTATAGCTATTATGGGTATGACACCAAGAGGTAATTATCTTGGAGTGGCTGCTGGTGTAGCTGTAGCTGCTATTGTTTCATTTATCGTATCCTCAATTATTTTGAAAGCGAGCAAGGATGAAGATGAGGGAGATATAGAAGAAGCAACAGCTAAGATGGAAGGCATGAAAGGGAAGAAAAGCAGTGTATCTGGCCAACTCTCAGGTAAACAGTCTGCAGACACTTCCGTCGATAACCGTAATACAGTCGAGGTTCCTAAGCTTGATTACTCCAAAGTCGATAAAATCATTTTCGCCTGCGATGCCGGCATGGGATCCAGTGCTATGGGGTCATCCTTATTGAAAAATAAGTTCAAAAAAGCGAACCTTGATATTGAAGTAACGAATATGGCCATTAACGACCTGCCACAGGATGTAGATGTTGTCATTACGCATAAAGACTTAACGGAACGTGCGAAGCAGAAAGTTTCGAATGCTCACCATATTTCCGTAGATAACTTCCTGAATAGTCCGAAATACGACGAGCTCGTGGAAGAACTGCAAAACAAAACGGCTACTGAGGAAGAAAAGACTGGCGGCACAGCAGAAGTACCAGATGTGGATGTTTCTAAAGTTGATAAAATCATCTTTGCCTGCGATGCCGGAATGGGTTCCAGCGCTATGGGCGCATCCCTCTTGAAAAATAAATTCAAGAAAGCAGGGATCGATATTAACGTGACGAACATGGCGATTAATGACCTGCCGCAGGACGTGGATATCGTTATTACTCATAAAGACTTAACAGAGCGAGCGAAGCAAAAAGTTCCAAGTGCTCACCATGTGTCCGTCGATAATTTCTTAAACAGTCCGAAATACGATGAGTTAGTAGAAGAGTTGCAGAAATAATGAAAAGTAGAAAAGAGTCTGTTCGATCAGACTCTTTTCTGTCCGATTATCATTCCCAATGGCTGACGGACAGAGAGGAGTGGAAGGATGTATGTATGTCTCAGCACGAGAACGAAGACTTATTGAAATGCTGCTTGAGACTCCTCAAGATCTAACTATTAAAGACCTGGCGGAATCTTTAGATGTGAGTGCTAGAACGATTCATCGAGATTTAAAAGGCGTAGAAGATGTACTGGAAAGCCACGGGTTATCCTTAGAGAAAAAAACTGGTAAAGGAATAGCCATTCTTGGAGAAGATGTAAGACGCCAGGATTTAAGAATGTCGATTAATGAACAAAACTCTGTAGATTACACACCTGAAGAACGTCATGTGCTTATTCTTTCCTGGCTGCTTGAATCCCAGGATCCGGTTAAACTCATGACTTTATCAAATGAACTTGGTGTCACCGTTGCCACAATCAGTCATGACCTGGATAAGATTGAAGAAATTCTTGTTAAGTTTCAACTCCAGCTAATCCGTAAGCGTGGATACGGAGTTGAAGTTCAGGGGGAAGAAGGCAACATCCGTGAAGCTATCCAATACATCATTATGCAGCATATGAATGAGCATGATTTTCTTAAATTGCTGCGGGAGAACATCCAATCTCCTGCTGCACCTTCGCTGGATGCCGTCTCCGATCATCTGCTTGGACTCGTTGATCGTCAAAACATCAGTACCATTGAACAGACAGTGAATTCTATTCGGGCGGAGCTTCCTTATCATTTAGCTGACAGTGCTTATATTGGATTGGTTATTCATTTGGCCTTAGCGATTGAACGTCTCCAGCAAGGGGAATTTATTCAGATGGAAGACGAGTATTTGGCTCGTCTTCAGTCTACAAAAGAGTTTGATATTGCCGGAAAATTAATAAGCAAGTTAGAAGAAATCTTTGAGTTATCGATACCAAAAGCGGAAACCGGCTATATTACGATGCATCTAATGGGGGCAAAAGTCCGGTACGATCAGGATTATATTCTGGAAGACAGCAGTTTGAGTGTTGCTTTTAAAGCAAAGCAGCTGATTGAGTTTGTTTCAAATACCTTACAGCAGAATCTACACCAATCTGATCAGTTATTGAATGACTTGGTGGTACATTTGAAGCCGAGTTTATACCGGATCCATCAGGGGATGGATATTAAAAATCCACTAAGGGAACAAATTGAACAAGACTATCCGGAATTATTTCTAACGCTTGAACGAGCCACAGAATTTGTTTTTCCAAAAATTATTTTTCCTAAAGAAGAAACGGCCTTTCTTGTAATGCACTTTG
>NZ_JBAPTY010000345.1:0-4947 GCF_049282395.1 Halobacillus sp.
TCCATGCGATGGCTAACGTGATGGACAAAGGAATAACCGTTACATCCGAAATCATGATTCCTTTAGTCAGCCATGTGAATGAACTTAAGAAAATGCGCCAGCTCGTGACTTCGATTGGTGAGCAAATTCAGAGAGAAACAGGAAAGGTATTTGACTACCTGATTGGAACCATGATTGAAACACCGCGCGCAGCATTAACAGCCGATCAAATTGCCGAAGAGGCTGACTTCTTCTCGTTTGGAACCAACGATTTAACTCAAACAACATTTGGGTTCAGTCGAGACGATGCAGAGGGCAAGTTTCTGCAGCATTATGTAGATCGTGATGTCCTAAAAAGAAATCCATTTGTTTCCTTAGATCAAGAAGGTGTAGGTAAGCTTGTGGAGAGTGGTGTAACACTGGGACGTAAAACAAAGTCTACCCTCAAAACAGGTATTTGTGGCGAGCATGGTGGAGAAAAAGAATCGATCCAGTTCTGCTATGATTTAGGCATGGATTATGTAAGCTGTTCCCCTTTCCGGGTTCCCTCGGCGAGGCTTGCAGCCGCTCAGGCAACCATACGTTATGAACAAACTCGTTCGATAAAAGAACCTCAGTACAATTAAAGAGATACCATTTGATAAAAAAGAAACTCTCCACTACTTCACATGAGGAAGTGGAGAGTTTTTTTTGCGGTGAAATTAAATAGATGGAGAGCATTCGAATGATATTATACTACCTGATTTTCACGATAATAATTCATTCTTTTAAACCTTGTCCCAAATACAAAGAGCGTGAAATCTAACTTCACCAATTGATTTCACGCTTTTTATATAGGATAGCTTTCGACGAAATGAATTAGACGCCTCTTCCTCATTCTCCTGGATAACCTTGGATGTGTATCGTTTTAAAGTTCGAGCTTTTCATTAACCGTATCATTATATTTTTTCAGAAGCTCTCCAAACCTCTTTTTGTCTTCCTCCGACCAGTCTTCCAATATACTGGAAAGCCGATCAAACCGTCTCTGTTTGTTCTCTTCCAATTCATGAGATCCTACATCCGTAATTTGATAATAATAGGCCCTGCGATCATCCGGATTCGGAATCTTTTCCACGTACTTCTTATTCACAAGGACAGATGCCTGCCGGCTTACAGTTGAGATATCCAAATGTAAATCCTGAGCCAGTGCTTTCACTCCAGATGGTCCGTAGGTCGACAACTGTCGCAGAAGAATATAGGCGGACCGATCTAAATTGCTGTACGTTTTCTCGGTAAGGACGATCCGCCGAATGAAATCAGTTACCTGTCGTTCGATTAAGTCCAAAGACTCATCACTCATTCCTTACACCTCAAATCCAAATACTTATTTTTTGATGATACCATCAAATCTCTTTATTGACACTTCTTCCAATATAATTGTAATATACAACTATGTATTTGTATTATACAACTATATCACTGGATGAAGTTTAATTTCTTCCTCCCTATAGGAAAGGAGCTATTCATTATGGCTACACAAAGAAAACCCGTGCCCAGCGTAACCGTCGCTGAAGAGCCGGGAATTTTAAATCAGCCCAAATCCGTATGGGCTGTGTTTTTCGCTTGTATCATTGCTTTTATGGGACTGGGTCTTGTGGATCCAATTTTACCTGCTATTGCCAAACAGCTTGATGCTTCTCCAAGCCAAGTGACCCTTCTCTTTACCAGCTACAATGCAGTAATGGCGGTTGCCATGCTCGTAACCGGGGTTATTACCTCCAGGATCGGGATGAAGAAGACGTTATTATCCGGCATAGTTATTATTGCTGTATTTTCCGCTTTGGGCGGTTTGTCCAACGGCATTTGGGAACTGGTGGCCCTGCGCGGCGGCTGGGGCCTTGGAAATGCCCTGTTTGTTGCCACCGCATTGACCGCGATTGTCACCCTTTCCAATAGCGGCAATGCTAAAGCCATTATTCTATATGAAGCAGCAATTGGATTAGGGATCTCAGTCGGGCCGCTGATTGGCGGTTGGCTTGGAGCAATCTCCTGGAGAGGGCCTTTTCTCGGAGTTGCCACGCTGATGGTCATTGCCTTTATCGGACTGACTACTTTAATGCCCAAAGCAAGTTCCGTTCAAGTCGTGAAGAAAAAAAGCTCACTCCTTGATCCATTCCGGGCCTTAAAGCACCGATCGCTGCTCGTTCTTGGCATTACAGCGGCCCTTTATAATTTCGGCTTTTTCACACTGCTTGCCTATTCCCCATTTGTCTTAGGACTGGATGAGCACGGACTTGGATTCGTATTCCTTGGATGGGGCGTGCTGCTTGCGATCACTTCCGTCTTTATGGCACCCAAACTTACACGGCTGTTCGGCACGGTTGGCTCGATGTGTCTGATGCTCTTATTATTCGCTTTAGTCTTACTGGCGATGGGAATCTGGACGTCCACGCAATGGGTTGTCATTGCTGCTGTCATCGTTGCTGGTGCTTTGCTTGGAAACAACAACACACTCATTACAACAGCCGTTATGAATGCAAGTCCGGTCGAACGTTCAACCGCTTCAGCTGCCTACAGCTTCTTGCGCTTTTTGGGAGGCGCTCTTGCTCCATTTCTAGCCGGTCAGCTGGCTGAGCATTTTAATTCCAGCGTTCCTTTCTACGCAGGTGCACTCTGTGTGTTCCTTTCCGTGATTTATGTGTGGCTGAATCAGAACCATATCCGTCACGTTGACCAGGCGGAAGCTCATTAACAGGATCATTATCCTACCTCCAGGCCGGGTCCGCTTTGCATCAGCTTAAGACCCGCTATGCTATAAACATCAAAAGAAAGAAGGTAACCGTATGTGTGGTATAACAGGATGGGTTTCGTGGACTCGTAATCTGGAGCATCAGGAATCCATTGTAGAAAATATGACCAGTTCCATTACTCACCGCGGTCCGGACACAGGCAATACCTGGCTCAAAGGTCAGGCAGCATTCGGTCAGCGGCGGTTAATCGTCATTGATCCAGAAGGCGGTCATCAGCCGATGGTCTATCAGACTGGAGACTATTCGATCGTTCTTACGTATAATGGCGAGATTTACAACTTTAAAGAATTACGCAACGAGCTTGAAGCGAAGAGACATACGTTCCAGAGTTCCTCTGATACCGAAGTGCTGCTTCACGCCTATTTAGAATGGGAGGAAGATTGCGTTCATCACTTGAATGGTATTTTTGCCTTTAGCGTATGGGACGAACGTAAGGAGCAACTGATGCTTGGCCGCGATCATCTTGGCGTAAAACCTTTATATTTCGCCGAACGGGATGGCGACATTCTTTTTGGTTCAGAATTGAAGACGTTATTTGCGCACCCTTCCGTGAAACCTGTCCTCGATGCAGATGGTCTGTCTGAAATTTTCGGACTCGGACCGATCCGCACGCCTGGGCAGGGAGTTTTTAAGGATATTGAAGAAGTACGCGCCGGTCATTATGTCCTCTTTCAACATAACAAACGTAAAACAGAGCATTACTGGACTCTTGAAAGCAAAGAACATACGGATGATCTCGATACGACGGTTTCAACGATCCGCTCGTATTTAGAAGATACGGTCAACCGCCAGCTTTTTGCGGATCGTCCAGTCGTTTCCATGCTTTCAGGAGGACTGGACTCAAGCGGACTCACGGCTATTGCCTCGAAGCAGCTTGAATCTTCCGGGGAAACGCTGAACACCTATTCTATGGACTTTGAGAACAGTGATGATAGTTTTGAAGAAGACTTCCTCCGTGTCGACCGGGATGAACCCTGGGTTGAAAAAGTTTCCCAACATGCCGGCACCGAGCATGAATCGGTTATTCTGAATGCTCAGCGGCTGGTTGATAACCTGCTGGTACCGATGAGGGCAAGAGACCTTCCCGGCGTGGGAGAGATTGAGAGCTCTCTATACCTGTTGTTTACGGAAATGAAGAAAAATGCGACCGTTGCCTTGTCTGGTGAATCGGCAGATGAAGTATTTTCCGGCTATCCCTGGTTTCATAAACAGGAATTCCTGAACGCCGAAACCTTTCCGTGGCTTCTGAATATGACAGGCATTTCAGCAGTTCTCTCCGATTCAATGAAGGAGAAGCTGGACCTGCCTGCTTATCAGAAAGCCCGTTACGAAGAAGCCTTGAAAGAAGTGCCCGTTCTCGAAGGAGAAAATGACCTTCAAGCTAAACAGCGGCGTATGTCCTACATGTTCATCACCCGCTTCCTGCCGTTTATGCTCGACCGGAAAGACCGGGCCAGCATGATGACAGGTTTTGAAGTCCGGGTTCCCTTCTGCGACTATCGCCTGGTCGAATATTTATGGAATGTGCCAATCGACATGAAAAATGTGGACGGGATTGAAAAAGGCATCCTGCGCCGGGCATTATCGGAGTATCTACCAGAAGACGTTCTTTACCGTAAGAAGAGCGCCTATCCAAGCACGAAGGATAAGGAATATTTCGAAGGAGTAAAAAACTGGATGCTTACCATTTTGAAGGATCCATCCTCCCCGCTACTGCCCTATATAAATACAGAACGAGTGTACCAGATTGCTCTCGGAGAAGTGAAAGACGTTCAGCCTTCTCAGGCAAAAGCGTTATTTGATTACCTGATTCAGATCAATGAATGGATGAAAGAGTACAATATTCAAGTAGAGATCTAATATGCCCAGCTCTCAGGAGGTTCCGGCCTCTTCGAGAGCTGGGTATTTTACCTTTCATTAGCAGCTGCCCCTTTCCCCTGCTTAAACTGAATTTTCATTTGATGAAGAGCTTACCTGAAGTTAGCGCTTCTCCCCTATACACACTGAAACAGTCTCCCTATACCTAAAACAAAGATTTTCCATTCTCTTTTGAAAATCACGCTCCTAAATTTCTAAAAACGCCGGTTCCTTGATTTAAGTCAAGGAAAATCTTCCTCAGACAAAATACAATAGGTATGAAATCAAATTCGAGGAGGATTTTATGTGAAAACAAGGAGAA
>NZ_JBAPTY010000346.1:0-6721 GCF_049282395.1 Halobacillus sp.
CCTGTGTTTACTGCCGATGCTGTATTCAAATGGGACGAGTTATGGAATGTGAGCCTTTGTATTTCGGCAGTCCAAATGTGGCATGGCCCCGGTTTGAAAATCCATGCGCGTGGAAAGGAGAATTAACCTTTTCTCAGCAAAAAGCAGCTGATGAAATAAGAAATGTTATTCAGCTAGGGAAAGGGGAAAAACTGATCTGGGCGGTTTGCGGTGCTGGAAAAACCGAAATGCTGTTCCCGGGACTGACTGCTGCTTTCTCTTCTGGAAAGCGGGTCTGTCTTGCTACTCCACGAACTGACGTTGTACGAGAATTGCTGCCCCGACTGAAAGCTGCCTTTCCGAACGTTGAGATGGAAGCATTGTATGGAGATAGTCCGAATAAAAAAGGAGCTGCACAGTTTCTTATTGCAACCACCCACCAGCTTCTTCGTTTTGCCCATGCTTTTGATGTGATGATTATTGATGAAATTGACGCGTTTCCATTTCATCAGGATCCTGCGCTCCACTACGCTTCAAAGCGTGCAGCCAAAACAGAGTCCTCTCTTATTTATCTTACCGCGACCCCTAGAAAAGCCCAGCACAAACGTATTCGGAACAAAACCCTTCCAGTGGTTTTCATCCCGAAGCGTTTCCATGGTCATCCACTGCCTGTCCCCCAACTTAAGTTGACCCCAAGTCTATTTCACCATTTGAAACGCGGAAAGATTCCGCCAAGTTTACTTGAAAAAATTAAACAGCAGCAACAATCCCATCGGCAGCTGCTTATTTTTATGCCATCAGTTAAACAGGCTGATCAGATAGCTGAATATCTAAGGAAGTGGAAGATGATTGTGGAATCCGTTCATGCGGAAGATCCAAAGCGGGCTGACAAAGTCATGGCTTTTCGAAAGAAGCACTATCCGATTCTGGTTACTACGACTATTTTAGAACGTGGTGTTACTTTTCCTTCCGTGGATGTGTACGTTGTGGATGCAGGGCATTCAGTGTTTGATGAAGCTGCACTCGTTCAGATTGCAGGGCGGGCGGGAAGAAGTCCCGATGATCCTTATGGAGAAGTTATCTTTTTTCATACAGGAAAAACAAATCCGCTGCTGGATGCTCGTGAATCGATTATGAAAATGAATCGGTTGGGAGAGAAGTTGTGAGGTGTCTGATTTGTCACGAGGAGATCATCCCTAAAATAACGTGGTCCAATTTTTGGAGTATACCGGAAAAAGAAGTACTTTGTACCGTATGTAAGTCTCAGTTTCAACTTCTTAAACCAGGGTGCACCCTCTGTTTTCGAGAAGGTGAGAATGGTGTATGCGAGGACTGTCAATGGTGGGAGCAGACTAATCCTGGCCTGCTAGCTAAAAATACCTCTGTGTTCCAATATAATGAATTTGCAAAAGAATTCGTAGCCCGCTGGAAGTATCGAGGCGACTATATTTTATTGGAAGCCTTGCAATGGCATGTTGTGGAACATTTTAGTAGAATGAGGAATTCAGACTGCATTATTGCTCCAATTCCATTAAGTGAAGAACGTTTTTCTGAGCGTGGCTTTAACCAGTCTGAAGCCATCATTTATTTACTTAATCAAAGGTCCCACTCTTTGTTCGAAAGAAGAAATTCAGAAAAGCAGTCAAAAAAGGGAAGGTACGCACGCATTACGTCTAATAATCCATTTAAACTGACCCAATCTGTGCGTCAGCCCGTTATACTTGTGGATGATATTTACACCACAGGAACCACCGTGAGACATGCAGCATCTCTCCTAAAACAAGCGGGATGTCCAGCCGTGACTTCGTTTACTATTTTTCGTTAATTATTTTGTTAGGAACCTTTGACTTCGAGATTCGATGCCGATATAAGAAGTAGATATCGAATAGGAGGCGACGTTATGGGGGATTTAGCTAATTGTTCGCGTTGTAATGCTCTTTTTTTAGCAGGAACTGTCGCAATTTGTAACCAATGCAGAAACAAAGAAGAACAAAATTATCAAAAGGTTTATGCATTTATGCGCAAAAAGCAGAATCGGATGGCATCAGTTGAAGAAATTGAAGTCGCTACGGGGGTTTCTGAAAAGCAGATCAGGGAATTCGTTAAACAAAAGCGGTTACATCCAGCTCAGTTTCCTAATATTAGTTACCCGTGTGAGAAGTGCGAAAGACCTATTCAGGACGGTCGTATTTGCGAAGGATGTAAACAGGATATAACAAAGGAATTGAAGCGCCACGAAAGCAATAAGGAGCTTGATAGCAAAAAAAAGGTGAAAGAAAACAGGACTTATTACTCGGTGGAAAATAAATAATAAGATGGATTTAAATGCTGGATCATTCAGACGATATTATAAGAAACCGTCGTTACTATTTACGAAAAGAGGTGAACGGAATGAGAATTAATGGACCGAACCAATCAAATTTTAATCCTTATACAAAGCAGGTAAACAAACAGGCTGAAGTGAAAAACCAGACCAAGCCGCAGGATAAAGTCGAAATTTCAAGTCAGGCGAAACAAATGCAAAGCACGGAAAAAACAGATCCCGTCCGCCAAAAGATGATTGAAGAGCTTAAAATAAAAGTCGAGTCCGGAAATTATCAGGCCGATCCGAAAGAAACGGCAAAAAATATGCTGAACTTCTGGTCTAACAAAAACTAAAGGAGAATGGCATTGACGTTAAAATCAGTCATCCAGTGCATGGATCATTTGAAGCAATTGCATGAAAGCCTGCTTATTTTATCCCGGAAAAAAACAGAAGCCCTGAAATCGAATGACACCAATAGTATACAGCAGCTGCTTACTCAGGAGAGAAAACACGTGCAGGCCATAAATAAAGTGGAAAAACAACGTGGTGAAGCTGTTGTTTCCTGGTGTGAGGCTCAGGGCCTCTCTACATACGAACCGACCATTTCCAACATAATTGCTAACCTTGAAGGAGATTCTCAGGCAAAGCTTGAGGCCATTTATGAAGAAATGATTCTTGTGCTTTCAAGCCTCAAGCAGCAGGAGCAGCTGAACGCCCAGCTGACGAAACAGTCGCTGCAGTTTATTAACATGTCGCTTGATATGCTTCAGCCCTCACTTGATAGTGTCAATTATGGGGGGAAATCAGCTCCTTCAAGAAACCATAAATCGAAGCGATCCACCTTTGATTCAAAAGCCTAACGCAGAGGAGAATTATCATGGTATCTACTTTCCATGGACTTGAAGTAGCTAAACGAGGGCTATTCACTCAACAGTCAGCTCTTTACACCACTGGTCATAACATATCGAACGCGAATACAGAGGGCTATACGCGGCAGCGTGTTAATTTTGAACAAACCGGCCCCTACCCGGCTGCGTCCAGAAATCGCGCAGAAATTCCTGGTCAGATGGGGACGGGAGTGCAGGCTCAAAGTATTGAACGTGTCCGTACTCAATTCTTAGATGATCAGTACCGTGGAGAAAATAATCGTTCCGGCTACTATAGTATAATGGCAAGCTCTATGGAACGTATGGAGGAAGTGATGAATGAACCTTCTGAAAATGGCTTAGCTAAAACTATGGACCGTTTCTGGCAGTCACTACAGGATCTGTCGGTTAATCCCGAAGACTCGGGAGCCCGTTCAGTCGTCAGACAGCGAGGGAAGGCCGTAGCAGAGACATTCAATTACTTATCCAATACAATCCATACCATGCAGCTTGATGTAAAAAATGAAGTAAGTGTCACTACGAAGGAAATCAATTCTCTTGCTTCTCAGATCAATAATGTAAATAAACAGATTGCTGAGCTCGAGCCACATGGTTATGTAGCGAATGATCTTTACGATGAACGCGACCGCCTGATCGATCAGCTGTCAGGACATGTTAACATAGACGTGTCTTACGAAGAACCTCCTTCCTCTGCCAGTCCTTTAGCAATGGGAAAAGCATCAATCACCTTAATGAACGGAAGTGGGCAGCCGCTTTCCCCGGCTTCGCAACTGCTTGATGGTGTGAGCAACTCGGTGAGTCCATTGTCCGTTTCTTACACGGCTGACGATACGGGTCTGGCACAGTCTATCCAAGTAGGAGCGACGTCTTATGCCCCAGAGGTATTTGCCTCACCGGGCAAGCTTAAAGGTCTGATTGAAGCAGGAGGATATAAGGATGAGTCAGGAGTCGAACGGGGCATCTATCAAGGAATGCTCGGAGACTTTGATCAGATGGCTACTGCTTTTGCAACTGAATTTAATGCCGTACAAAAGAGTGGAGCCAGTCTAAATTCGATTAATACGGGAAACACGCCGCCAGCGTTCTTTTCTTTTGGAGCGACTACGGTGAATGAAGATGGTATCCGTGAAGGATTAGCTGGGGCAATTGATTTAACGAACGAAATAAAAAAGGATAACGATCATATTGCAGCAGCAAGCAGTGAAGAACCGCTCGCCGGGAACGGAGATAATGCGCTCGCTCTTGGAGACGTACAGGATAATAACCTTCAGCTGCTAGGCGGTGATACCTCTCTAAACAGTTTTTATGAATCAATGATTGGAGGCATGGCTGTGGAGACTCAGGAAATTCAGCGGATGGCGGGAAATTCCGGAACACTGAAGCAATCCGTTGAGGAACAGCGTCAGTCAGTCAGTTCAGTCTCTTTGGATGAGGAAATGACGAATATGGTAAAGTTTCAACATGCATATAATGCAGCAGCTCGTAACATTACCGTTGTAGACGAGATGATTGACCGTGTTATTAATCAAATGGGGCGAGTAGGAAGGTAGGGTGAACGATGCGCGTGACACAAAGTATGCTTTCAAACAATATGCTTCGTAATCTTAGTCAAAGCTATGGACAAATGGGGAAATACCAGGAGCAGCTTACAACAGGCAAAAAAATCACGAAGCCTTCCGATGACCCTGTGGTGTCCATGAAGGGCATTAATTACCGGTCTCAGCTCACAGAAGTTCAACAGTACAAACGGAATATCGGCGAGGTTCATAACTGGATGGACAGCAGTGATTCTTCTCTTGACAAAGCGACACAGGCGATGCAGCGTGTCCGTGAATTAACAGTACAAGCAAGTAACGGTACATACGACACCGAGCAAAAAGCAAATATCGCCAAGGAAGTCCGTCAGTTGAAAGAGCATATGGCAGATATCGCGAATACTAAAGTGAACGATAAGTACATATTTAACGGAGCCAATACGACTGAAGAGCCCGTAGATGCGGAGAGCTTCACGATAAACAGTAGTATGAGTAAAGTCGAGATCGGCGTATCTGAAGGCGTCCGCATACAAGCGAATGTAAATCCGCAGCCCGTTTTCGACCAGGGGCTTTTCAACGATCTTGAAGCTTTTGCAGCTGATTTGGAAACCGGCACTAATAAGCTGGGTGGCTATATCGCTGTATTCGATAACAAAATCAATCAGATTGTGAATGAACGTGCTGACCTTGGTGCCCGGATGAACCGGGTTGATCTGATTGAAGACCGCCTGGAAAGCCAGGAAGTCACAGCTAGTAAGATGATGTCTGATAATGAAGATGCGGATATTGAAAAAGTTATAACGAATTTAAAAACTCAGGAAAGTATTCACAGGGCGGCACTGGGGGTGGGCTCCCGAATCATTCAACCTACGCTGATGGACTTTTTGAGGTGAATTTGACCCCACTTTTGTGGGGTCGTTTAATGTCTGCTTTATTTTTAAAAAGTGGAGGTGCTCCATGTCGGTTCCTAAGCTGCAAATTCAAACTACACAAGCCCAGCTGGGTATTGTAAGCCGCCCAGCATCGCAAGCTATCCGCCAGTATAAGGCTCAGCAGACGATTGAACAGCCAGAAGCGGATGTAAGTATTCATCAGCGTTCTGGGAAGTTGACCATTGACCAGACGAAGGCGTGGAACAATATTGGATTAAAGAGTATTTTTACACGGACAGAAGAGACAGCTGAAAAAGCTCAGCAAATTTGGATGGATGGGATCTCCAGAACTGCGAAGGAAGGCGATGAACTCATGCGAATTGAAAATAAAGGTGATCCAATTGCCGCTCATGCTGCGCAGAATGCACAGTTTGATTTTTCCATGATTCCCGGGGGACGGCCGGCTTTTGACCTGGTTGATATTCAATATGAGCCTGCTCCTGCATCCATATCAATTGAACCCAACCATCCCAAAATTCAAACGGTTAAGCAAGCCCCTCAATTATCCTATAAGCTCGGGAGAGTAGAAATGAATTTAGAACAGTACGCCGATATACAAATTGATTGGAAAGTTTAGAATAAAGGATGGATAAGCATGAAGATCGCAACGAAACACTTTGGTCATGTAGAAGTTGATGAAACCAAGCTTTTGAAATTCCACAATGGGCTGCCAGGTTTTGAAATGTATAAAACATATGCGTTAATCCCTGTGGACGAGTCAGCTGTTTATTTTGCCCTGCAGTCGGTTGAAGCAGCCGGGGTCGCCTTAATTGTCTCAAGTCCTTACATATTTTTTAAAGGTTACGTCTTTAACGTAGATGAAGATACGAAGCAGGAGCTTGGATTGACAAGTCCGGATGATGTGCTGGTTTATAACGTTCTGACCTTGCGTGAGCCTTTCAAGGATTCGACTATGAATTTACAGGCTCCTGTCATTATTAACGTAAAAAATAGAAAATCAAAGCAGTTGATTCTAAACGACCAGAGCTATCAAACGAGGCATTTACTGGTTAACGGTCAAGAAGGTGGTGGCAGCCGTGTTAATCCTTAATCGTAAAGCGGGAGAGTCGATCCGTATTGGTG
>NZ_JBAPTY010000347.1:0-11414 GCF_049282395.1 Halobacillus sp.
AGTGAAACGAGCGAGGAAGCTCACCGTTCCCCCATAGGAAAGCGAGTTATTTCCCCACCATCCCTATACCTATTAAGTAACGGACCCCGATTTATCTCGAAACTGAGTCTTCCACAATCCGGCCCTAATGCGTAATAAGGCTCTTATGAAAAATCAACATTAAACTTTAACAAAAAAATATATCGATTGTATGAAACCGTTAACATGATAAAATGAACGGTAGATGAACGTTTACCGGGAGCGTGAAAAAAATGCTTGAAGTGTTGGAAAATAATCGGGATGGAATATTAGAGACAATTTTCGGCAATGTAAATCACTGTATCGTAGTAGTGGATGAACAGGGAATGGTATCCTATTTAAATGAGAGTTATGGCAAATTTCTGGAAGTGGACATAGAAAGCGTGATCGGAAAACATGTAACTGAGGTAATTGAAAACAGTCGTATGCACATTGTGGTAGAAACAGGAGAAGAAGAAATGGCGGATATGCAATTTATTCGCGGCAACTATATGATTGCCCATCGTATTCCGCTTCGTGCTGATGGAAAAATAGTGGGCGCTCTTGGCATGGTTCTGTTCCGAGATACTGAAGACTGGAAGAAGCTGAACAGTCATATTAGAGATCTTTTTCTTGAACTGGAATCGTACCGCAGCCAGATGAAGAAGCTCAATGGAGTCGATTATTCACTTCACGATATGGTTACCAGTTCACCCGAAATGGATGAACTGAAAAATAAGATTAAAAAAGTAGCACCAGGGGACGTATCGGTTTTACTTCGGGGCGAGAGCGGAACAGGAAAGGAATTAATTGCACACAGCATCCATCATTTAAGCGACCGCCATAGGGAACCTTTCGTTAAAGTGAATTGTGCAGCTATTCCTGACCATCTAATTGAATCAGAATTATTTGGATATCAGGATGGCGCTTTTACAGGTGCTAAAAAAGGTGGAAAGGCCGGAAAGTTTAAGCTTGCTAATGGAGGGACTCTTTTTCTTGATGAAATTGGCGATATGCCGCTCCAGGCTCAGGTTAAAATTCTTCGAGCGCTGCAGGAAGGCGAAATTGAATCCCTGGGATCCACCACTCCGGAAAAAATCGATGTCCGTATTATTGCAGCCACCCATCAGCCGCTAGAAGAAATGATTGCCGAGCAGCGGTTCCGCGAGGATTTATTTTATAGAATTAATGTGGTCCCTATTTATATTCCTCCGCTTCGAGATCGTCAGGATGATATTCGCTTGCTTGCTAAATTTCTTCTCGAAAAAATAACGAAGCGGACGGGAAAGAGAGTGATTGATTTTGAACCTGAAGTGTACGAGAGTTTCCAACAGTACGAGTGGCCAGGAAACGTTCGTGAACTTGAGAATGTGATTGAAGCTGCGGTGTATTTGACGAATGAAGAATCGATCGACATTCAGGAGTTACCTGAACGCCTGAAAATGAATCATTCACAATTTGATGATAATAAAAGTTTGAAAGAAATTATGGAAGCCACAGAAAAGCAGACGATTGAAAGAACACTAAAACAGGTGTATGGAGACAAGGAAAAAGCAGCGGCTCTGCTCCACATTGGAAAGTCGAGTCTCTATGAAAAAGTAAAAAAATATGAATTGTAAACCATTCCAGATTTCTGGAAAGCCATTCCGGAATCCTGGAATGGTTCTTTTTTTTATGTGATGAAAGGGTTTACATGAATCGTTAGTAAACGTATCTCCTGTATGAATTCCAATTACTTGGAATGGTGTCTGGTTTTTTACGATGGTAAAAGGCGATTTTATGAACATTTTCGACACGTCTTAAAGTTGGCATGATCCTTGCATGTATTTAAAGAGAAGGGAGCTGAAAGATATGAAAAAAATATATTCATCATTTGAAGAAGCTGTAGATCAAATTAAGGATCATTCGACTATCATGGTTGGAGGATTTGGGTTAGTAGGCATACCGGAGAATTTAATAATGGCCTTAGTAGAGAAGAATGTTAAACATTTAACCGTCATTTCGAATAATTGCGGAGTAGATGATTGGGGGCTCGGTTTACTCCTGAAAAATAAACAAATTGATAAAATGATCGGTTCGTATGTAGGAGAAAATAAAGAATTTGAACGTCAGGTTCTAGAAGGAGAATTAGAAGTAGAGCTTACACCTCAAGGGACTCTGGCAGAGAGAATTCGTGCAGGAGGGGCTGGTATTCCAGCATTCTATACCCCGGCAGGAGTGGGGACGCCGATTGCGGAAGGAAAGGAAGTACGTACGTTTCAAGGGAAAGAGTATATGCTGGTGACCGGTCTGACCGCTGATTTTACATTAGTGCGCGCAGCGAAAGGAGACCGTTTCGGAAACTTAGTCTATAACAAAACGGCCCGTAATTTTAATCCAGAAATGGCAACAGCAGGTGAAATTACAATTGCTGAGGTTGAAGAACTAGTAGAGACTGGGGATCTGGATGCCGAACACATTCATACTCCGGGAATTTACGTTCAGGGATTAATACAAGGACAGCAGGAAAAACGAATTGAACGTCTGACATTACGTCAAGAAGCCTAAAAGTTAAAAGGAGGAGTTATTTTGGATAAAGCAGCAGTAAGAGAACGAATCGCCCGACGAGCTGAACAGGAAATTGAAAGCGGTTACTATGTGAATTTGGGGATCGGTATGCCTACGATGGTCGCGAATTATATTCAGCCGGAAAAAGAGGTTGTACTTCATTCTGAAAACGGACTGGTCGGCATAGGCCGCTCACCTTATGAAGATGAAGTCGATCCTGATCTGATCAATGCCGGAAAGGAAACGGTCACCGCTTCGAAAGGGGCGTCCTATTGCAGCAGTGCTGAGTCATTTGCCATGATTCGCGGTGAACATCTGGATTTAGCCATTCTCGGTGGAATGGAAGTTTCGGAAGATGGAAGCTTAGCGAACTGGATGATACCAGGAAAGATGATTAAAGGCATGGGAGGGGCTATGGATATTGTCCACGGAGCCAGAAAAGTGGTCATTATTATGGATCATGTGAACAAATATGGCGAGCCGAAGATATTAAAGCAGTGTAAGCTTCCTCTGACCGGTAAAGGCATTGTGAACCGTATTATAACTGATCGCGCCGTAATCGATGTAACGGATGATGGCCTGACCTTAGTGGAGGTAGCCGAAGGGTGGACCGTGGATGACGTAGTGACATCGACAGAACCATCCTTGAAGATCAGTGAGCGTTTATCATCAGCTGCATTTTAAATTTTCTTAAAGGAGATTATTCAATATGGTAAAAGACAAAGTTGTATTTATTACAGGCGCCGCAAGCGGTATTGGTTATGAAATTGGAATGGAATTCGCTAAAAATGGAGCAAAAGTCGTACTGAGTGACATTAATGAACAGAAGGTAATGAAAGCAGCGGCTGAAGTTAGCGAAGCAGGATATGAGGCCATCGGGTTGACGTGCGATGTGACGAAAGAAACGGAGCTGCAAGAAGCAATTGATAAAACTGTGGAGCAATACGGACGATTAGATGTGCTGATCAACAATGCAGGATTACAGCATGTTGCCTCTATAGAAGAATTTCCAACCGAAAAGTTTGAGTTTATTACGAAAGTGATGCTGGTTGCTCCGTTTATGGCAACCAAGCATGTATTCCCGATTATGAAAAAACAAGGGTTCGGGCGGATCATCAATATGGCTTCCATCAATGGACTGATCGGATTCGCTGGGAAATCAGCTTACAATAGTTCCAAACATGGTGTGATAGGACTGACAAAAGTAACGGCGCTTGAAGGAGCGGAACATGGAATTACGGTCAATGCGGTCTGTCCAGGTTACGTAGATACGCCGCTTGTTCGCAATCAGCTGCAAGATTTAGCAACTAATCGAGGGGTGTCCCTGGAAAAGGTACTGGAAGAAGTGATTTACCCGCTCGTCCCGCAGAAACGTTTGCTTTCGGTTCAGGAAGTATCTGATTACACATTGTTTTTGGCTAGTGACAAATCACAAGGAGTAACCGGCCAGGCTGTGGTTATTGATGGAGGTTACACCGCTCAATAATGAAATGGAAGGTGTGAAAAATATGGAGAATGTTTATATTTTAGAAGGTGCTAGAACTCCATTTGGAAGCTTTGGAGGAGTTTTGAAAGATGTCGATCCGACAGATTTGGGAGTCACTGTCAGTAAAGAGGCTATCAAACGAAGCGGAATCACCCCGGAAGATATTGACTTCACCGTAATGGGAAATGTCATTCATTCAGCTAACAATGCGCCTTACTTAGTAAGACATATGGCATTAAAAACAGGTATTCCTATTCAAAGTCCGGCTTTCGCCGTAAATCGTCTATGTGGGTCAGGTATGCAATCGGTCATTTCAGCAGTCCAGTCTATCCTTTTAGGTGAAGGATCAGCAGCGCTTGCGGGTGGCACGGAAAGTATGAGCTTAGCTCCACATGCGCTGCGAGGCAGCCGCTTTGGGACGAAACTTGGAGCACCTAAAGTAGATGACATGTTGTGGGCAGCTTTAACCGATGAGTATATCGGAGGAGGCATGGGAGTGACCGCTGAGAATCTTGCGGAGAAACACAACATATCCCGGGAACAGCAGGATGAATACGCAGCGGAGAGTCACAAACGTGCAGCAGAGGCCCGCAACAGCGGTAGATTTTCCGATGAGATTGTACCCGTAGAAGTTAAGTCCAAAAAATCCACCGAACTGGTCGATACGGATGAACATATTCGGGAGGATACAAATCTGGAAGTTCTAGCCAAATTGAAACCGGCTTTTAGAAAAAATGGAACTGTTACCGGTGGAAATGCAAGCGGGATCAATGATGGAGCTGGAGCGGTTGTAGTGGCTGGAGAAAAGTTTGTAGAAGAGAATAATCTTAAACCCGCAGCGAGGATTGTTTCCTGGAGTGTTGCAGGAGTTGAGCCGGATTATATGGGGATTGGCCCGGTACCAGCTATTAAACAGGCTCTGAAAAAGGCGGGGCTAACTCTCGAAGATATGGCACTGGTTGAAGTCAATGAAGCATTTGCAGCCCAGTACCTTTCCGTGGAGAAGGAACTAGGATTGGACCGCAGTCGAGTAAACGTAAACGGAGGAGCCATTGCGCTTGGACACCCGATAGGGGCCAGCGGCACGAGGGTGCTATACAGTTTAATTAAAGAATTACAGTTAAGAAATGAAAAATATGGTGTAGCCTCCTTATGTATCGGCGGTGGCCAGGGCATCGCCATGGTGGTTGAGACTCAATAAAATACTGATATCAGGGAGGGGTGAATCTTTATGTTAGGAATTTTTCTAGGTCTCGTTGTATTGATGGTACTTGCCTACGTAGGGTGGTCTATTATCTGGGTTGCTCCAATCGCAGCTGGAATTGTGGCCCTCACGGGGGGACTGGATTTACTGGAAGCTTATACAGATACCTATATGGGTGGGTTTGTTAATTTTGCCAAAGCGTGGTTTCCCGTGTTCATGCTTGGAGCTATATTTGGTAAATTGATGGAAGACACAGGAATGGCTCGTTCTGTTGCAGTTGCCTTAACTAAAGTAATTGGAACGAAGCGTGCCATCCTCGGAGTGCTGGCTTCGGCAGCCGTTTTAACCTATGGAGGAGTCAGCTTATTCGTTGTCGTCTTTGCTGTGTATCCTCTCGCTTTGTCTTTATTCCGTGAGGCAAACATCAGTAGAAAATTAATTCCGGCTACTGTAGCTCTTGGTGCGTTCACTTTTACCATGACAGCTATTCCGGGAAGTCCGCAAATACAAAACCTGATCCCAATGGATTATTTTAATACAGATCCTATGGCGGCTCCGGTAATGGGGATTATAGCGGCCATTATTATGGCTGCAGGCGGATATTTCTATCTGAGGTGGCAGGAGAAGAAATTGACGGACAAAGGTGACGTATTTACTGAACCAAAAGATAAAAAAATAGTGGATGTAGATGAACAGCATAATCCTAATTTTTTATTATCGTTATTACCTTTACTTACGGTTTTGGTTACATTGAACGTTTTTAAATGGGATGTTGTAACCGCTCTCATTGCAGGGATTGTATTAATCATGCTTCTGAATATAACGAAATTTAAAGGGTTTGTTACCTCTATTAATGCAGGAGCAAGCGGTTCTGTTATTGCCATCATTAATACGAGTGCGGCTGTTGGATTCGGGACAGTCGTAAGAGAAGTGCCTGGATTTGAACGATTAACTCAAATCCTTATGGGCGTAAAAGGAAATCCGCTGATTTCTGAAGCCGTTGCTGTAAACGTTCTTGCCGGGGCAACTGGTTCAGCTTCGGGAGGCATGGGGATTGCTCTTGAAGCACTTGGATCGAAGTACTATGAAATTGCTATGGATACAGGCATTAGTCCGGAAGCTTTTCACCGGATTGCTTCGTTATCATCAGGCGGACTCGATGCACTGCCGCATAATGGAGCCGTCCTCACGTTGTTTGCTATTACGGGCATGACACATAAAGACAGTTATAAAGATATTTTTGTTGTGGCCGTGCTCATACCGATTATTTCGGTAGCGGTGGTCATTCTTCTGGCTTCTATAGGGATTTTGTGAAAAAATGCATAAAAAACGGAGTACTAAGCTCCGTGTGTCAGGCTGCCGAAAAAAGTTCGGCAGCTTTTTAATGATTCATTGGAAATGATTACTTAATGTCTCAGGTTACTTGCTCTACGGGATGAAAGACATGCATCATCCATTTACCAATATCTTCAAATCCAAGTCGTTTATAAATACTTCCAGCCTCAGGATTATCATAGAAGAGGCACAGCATTTTTCCTTCTGCTAATAACTCGCGGCAGAGCTTAGTCATACATAAACTCGCGTATCCTTGTTTCTTATGATCAGGATGAGTGCAGACTCCGACTACCATGGCGGACATGGAATTCTCGGCCGTCGTGGAAGCGCAAGAGAGAATGTTGTGGCCATTTTTAATAAAATAAGTGCGTGCAGAACCGTTTTGAAGACCTCTCTTCATACTGTCCTCCCGGCTGTTGTCCATCTCAAATTCAGGAATGAGACTGTGAAGCCCAGTGATTAAGGGAATATCTTCTACTTTGGCACGTTGAACATTTTCTGTAACTGTCTTTTCATCCAAATAAGCTGTTGTCTCACACTTGGCATAATATAATGTTCTTGTTTTTGGTGCTGGATGGTGAATGTGAGAAAGGATCTGGCTGGTAATAGCCTGTAGCCCGGAAAGCTGCATAAAGTCAGGGTCTTCATTGATGATTTCTGCAAATGCGCGGGCATCGAATTCTCCTTCTGCATAGCAGATGTAGTTATTATGGTATTTTAATAAAATGGCGATTAATTGTTGATTATCATCAAATTCTCCCCATAATTTCTGGAAATCCTGTTCATATCCAAAATTCTCAATATCTCCAATAATAAATAAGTTTTCCGCAGGTCTTTTCGCTAATAATTGCTGACAGGCCTGGTCATCAGCTTCATATAATCTTCGTACCAATTCGAATTCCCTCCTTTATATAAATTGTTATTTATTGTACCAAAAGTTTCTAAAAAAACAATATTTTTAATATGGCAGCAGCTTGTAAGGATCTTAAAAAAATTCTACAGCCGCTGTAATTTTTTCTGATTGGGTCAAACTAAAGAGTACAGGAGGGATTAGCTTTGAAACAGGTTTGGATAATTATTATGGCAGTTATGTTTATCGTCAGTGGTTCAAACATAGGAGAAGCGAAAAGTCACTATAAAATTAAACATAAAGATCAAATTACGCATGATTGGGAAATACACGTGGATTATCCTTTATTTGATCAACTGGAGGATAAGGATTTACAGCAGGAGGTCAATACAAAAATTGTCCAAAAACTTGAAAGTACCTTTCGTGATGTAAAAAGGGGAGCGAGCGACTTGATGGGTATGCCTGTTCTTTACTATGAAGAAACAGGGGTTTACAGAGAGAAGGACCTGTACTCGGTCGTCATGACCTCTCATATTTCGCGTGGAGAACAATACAACTCCACCGTTACATCGGTAAATTTTGAAAATAAGGATCATGGAAAAGTGGTTCCGCTAAATAAACTGGTCGACATGGAGGAGTTAAACCAGCGCGTTCAGAAAGCCATTGCTCAGGAACCTGACACCTACAACAAAGAGAAATTCACCAAGGTAAGAGATAATACAGCTTTTTACGTCGCAGATGATCAGTTGTTTTTGATATTTAATAAATATGAAATAGCGGCAGGCGTGCATGGTACACCTGAGATTCAAATTCCTTTAAATGGGATGCAGCTGGAACATGCGGATGAAACAAACGCTCCATTTCCGTCCTTTACGTTAAAATATCCACAAACTATTCAAGCGGAGAACAGCTAGCCAATAGACTTATCCACTTTATCAACATAGGTGTGGATGATTTTTATCCACAGGATTATACAGGAAATGAAAAAGCATAAGCGCTGCTTATGCTTCTAACATTTCCTCATTTTGTTCTTGTTCTCCGTAGTAGTGGAACATATATTGTTCTTTTGTAATGACAAATAAGTCATAGATATCTTCTTTTCGGTTCACCCAGGAATGGATGTCAGGGTAGGACTCGTTTCCTAAAGTTACATAAGGAATTTTAAGAGCAGCTTTCATGGATCTTACGTTGGTTCTTCTAATCTTCATGAAAATAGCTTCAATGCCCAGCTGGAAGAACACTTCTTCAAAGAAGGCTTCTTTAGCTATCTGGTTGTAACCTTTTCCAAAATAGGGCTGGCCAAGCCATGTAGCAAGAAAGCCCATTTGGGACTCAATATCAAAAAGGTTGATGGTTCCGATCGGCTGTCCCCATTCATCAAGGATGGTCCGTGAAATTAATTCACCCCGATCTTCTGCTTCTATGGTTTGCTTTGTCAAAAAGTAAAACTCGTCACTCGACGAAGCTTTATGACGGACATAAGGGAAAACTTCTGGGTGGCTCATCAATTCAAAAAGGACCGGGGCGTCATGTAAATCACGTTTTTTTAGCATAAAAAATCCCTCCTTGATTAAAGGAGGGTGATCTAAACCGCGCAGGAAAATAACGCTGAATAGTAGGCTCAGACCACCCTCGAATTTTTATCAATTGCTCACAAAAATTCGGGGTGGGAATCGAACCCACTAGAACCAGGATATCCCCTGGTGGCGCACCATTTGCCTTCCCTAGCTAATACAGCATCATTCTAGATTTATAATAATCGATTTTCTCAAAAAAGTGAATAAAAATTTTGTAAATTTCTTATTAATTTTTTGAGTGAATTATGTTCTATTTATGAATTGGAAAGAACGGTATAAACCGCCAGTCGCTCCGTGTATTCCTGCGCTTCATCATCGTAAGGACCCGTGCAGGTAATCAAGTTCAAAGCCTTCTTATTTGTAGGGCCGAACAATTCACGAATCGGAGAATTGTCCAATGGATGAGCCACGACTTTTTGAACGGTATACGTCAGTTTTTCTCCGTCTTTTCCTTCTACATAGATCGAATCTCCCTGTTTAAGGTCTTTTAAATCGTAAAAGACAGCAGGACCGTTCCGCCCATCTACGTGCCCAGCTATAACAGAATTTCCGGTAGCTCCTGGTTTCGTGCCGGGCTCGAACCAGCCTACTTCTGTCACACTGTTAGGGACAGCCATTCCGCCTTGCTCGGTGTATCCCTGTGGTCCAACGGGAGCATCCACATCGATGGAAGGAATAGTTAACCGCACAGGAACAATTCCTTCTGCTCCGTCCGTCGGAGCCATCACTGCCGGCTCATAATTTTTTTCAATTGGAGCCGATTCCAAAGCATCTTCTGATTGGGTACTAGTTTTCTTATCGATGGTTTCCGCTTGAGTTGTAGTTGGTTCAGGTGAATTAGAAAGAACCCTGGTTTCCTCAGAGGGTTCATCTTTAAGCAGTTGAAAGCTTACGACAAATACGAGGAAACCCAGGGTTATAGGATATACAAATCTTCTCATAATTAGGCTTCAGATCGTTTGCGGAAAACGATGAATCCAGCACCCATAGCCAGTACTCCGAATGCAGCAGCAAGCATCATAGCATTAGAACCAGAATCAGCTGTTCCGCCAAATCCTGTTTCTGGCATTTCAGAAGGCATAGCAGCGGAATCTTGAAGGAGTAAAACTTCAGGACTGTCGGTTGTACCAACCGCAAAAGCACTATACACTTTACCAGCTTCTACTGTTGTTCCAGATAGATCAATCAGTTGGGTTCCATCTGTTGTACGCACTTCAAGGTCGTATGTTCCAGGCTCTAACTCTTTATAATCGGTTACCATTGGGAATTCAGCACCAGCAAATAGGGCTTCGCCACCAATCGGGCCAACGTCAACGGCTGGAGCTCCAGGAATGAAGTGGCCTACACGAACTTTAGCCATTCCTTCTGTTGCTTCCATAGAATCTTCAATTGCTTTCAACTGGAGGTTTTCTAAGTTATCAATCGCAGCAGCAGTATAAGCTTTACCAGCTTCTACTGTAACATCTGCAGAAATAACAGCGTCCTGTTCACCTTTAGTACCAGCTGCATAAATTTCTACCGTATGTTCTCCCGCAGGAAGTTCCATGTAATCCGTCGCAGCTTTAAATTCAGCGCCTTCCACAACAGCGTTTCCATCTACGTAGACGTCAACAGCAGGGGCATCAGGGGAAGCATGAAGGACACGAACCATAGACATATCTCCATGATTATCGGCGAATACGGCAGGTGCAAATACTCCCAAAACTAAGACGAAAGCAGCTAAAGAGGATAGTAGTTTTTTCATTTTTCCACTCCTTAAGATTTTTTTATATAAAATTGCCGATAAGAGGCAATTTATATCGAAGGGGGTGTGACGAACCTTAGCAAACCTTATACAATTGTTATACATACATCATATACGCCATTTTGCTAATTTTCAAACTAATTGATGTTCTCAATGTGTTTTACTGAAAAGTTTCTATTAAATCTCCATGTTAATTATTAAATATAAGCTCCCGTTTGTGTAAGACTCAGTTTCGAGATAAATTGGGGCCGTTACTATATGGGGAAGAGGCTGGTGGGGAAATAACTCGCTTTCCTATGGGGGAACGGTGAGCTTCCTCGCTCGTTACACTCCCTGCGGGATCTCACCTAGTTCCTTCTCCCATGGGAGTCTCTCCATTTCCCCACCAGCCCTACTATAATGTTGTGAACGGACCCTTCTAAAAAAGAAAGATCCTGCTGCTTAATATGGATTAAATGCTTTTATGACAGGCTTTGCGGGTCTTCACACCCTGGGAATAGGTAGAAACCATATGGTCTAATGCCTCAACACGGAGGTAATGTATAAAGTGATTTCGAGCTTCTGATTGGGCAAGGTCCGGAGGGGGATAATGAAGACTCCTGCGGGATGAACATGATCGGTGAGACCCCGGAGAGCTTTAGCTCGAGGAGGCTCAGCACATGCCCGCGGAAAGC
>NZ_JBAPTY010000348.1:0-5641 GCF_049282395.1 Halobacillus sp.
GGTTTGCAGCCTTATCACGATCTGGATGCTTTAAAGGGGTACTTATTTCTGAAGAAAGAACAATAGATGGTTACCAACTAATGCTGCAGCCGACAATAATTAATAAGATAAACAACACAATAATCAATATAAAGTTGTCTTTCCGCGGAGGGCAATGGCGTACGGGAGCACAGGACATCTGCGGGGCCATCATATAGGGTGCATTTACATTTGCATCCATATAAGGTGCATTTACGTTTGCCCCCATATAAGGCGCATTCATATTAGCAGCCATAGCATAAGGAGAATTTAAGTTATCCATTTGAAAACTTCCTTTCTTTGTTGTGTGTTCGTCACAATATATAGTACTCGCCTAACCCAAAGTTGAGCCCGTCTATCTTAAAAATGGGTAGGTGTCACGACCACACAGCACTCGCTTTTCAATGATTCAGCTTATAACTCAGCTCAAATAGATAATTAATATAGGAGATTGAATTCTTGTTATGGTGGACGACGAAAGAGGCCCTTTTATGAAGGCGACCGCTGCCTGATAAATTAGCTAGTTGATTGAAAGAAGGTCTTGTAATTAAGCTTGCCAGATAGGCTGATTGCTGACTGTCCGTCTTTCTTTTTCTGTTCAGCGCTTCAATCATCTGATTCGCCGTTCTAATACCGAACCCATGCCCAAAAAAACGACTATTTTCCATGGCGATGGCATTAACACCCCTGAACCACGGGGTGCCGGGGTCAAAATCCGGATTATTGAAATAGATCACATCTCCAGGGATAAAGTGATTCGCGTAAAAAGAATACAGACCGAGGTCCTCATCCGTGTACCAGCTGTATAAATAGAGTCTCGGAAAGAGATTGTTAAATGAGGGACTGCCTATAGATAGCAAGATACCATGGTAAAAGTTGATGACGCAGGCCGTTGCGCATTCGAATTTATAGAGGTCACTATTTTTAAAAATATCGAAAATCGCATCTGACGGGCTCACTTGAGGATTCAATAGGAACCCGCCAGCTTCAGTCAGATTCCAATATTCAGGGTTACAGCGGGAACTCTTAAAGGTGGCAAAAGATGAGTCCCCTTGATCCATTTGCCTTGCGCTTAGAATGATGTTTTTTCTGGCCTTGATTACAAAGGAAAGTTCCCTTTCTGAAGAAAAAGAGTATAGGTCCTGAGCCTCCTGCATAGCTTCGATGATGACCTTCCCGACTTCATCCTTGTTCCAGTAGTTGCTGGATTGAAAAGGCCGTCCGGATACTTGGATCATATGAATCCTCCTATTCCCATGTAAAACATCTGTTATTGTACCTATGGTATTCATATATCGTGAGGATCATGAGATGAAATTCTTATTGCAAATATAAGCATATACTTATATACTGATCTCCGAGGTGATGTTATGGAAAAAACCATCATACAGATCGAGGATGCAGCTAAAACGCTGAAGCTTCTAGGAGATAAAAGCCGATTAACGATTATAGGCCTCCTGAAGGACGGGGAATGCTGTGTCTGTGAATTTGTTGAAGTATTAGAGATGAGCCAACCTTCCGTAAGTCAGCATCTTAGAAAACTAAGAGACGCTGGACTGGTGAAAGAAAAGCGGAAAGGTCAATGGATTTTCTATTCCTTAAATGACCAGCATGAAACGTATCCAATCATACAGCAGTTATTAGAACAAATACCGGATCAGAAAGAAAAGTTAGCAGCATTGGAAAAAGCCGGTTTACGTATCCAATGCGAATAGTAGGGGGATTCTCTTGAATTTGGCAATTGTAGCAACCATTATTTTTTTACTTACCTTAGTTTTAGTTATCTGGCAGCCGAAGAATCTGGGGATCGGCTGGTCGGCCTGCGCCGGCGCCGTTTTAGCCTTAATTTTTGGCGTTGTGGATTTCAATGACGTTCTCGCCGTCACCGATATCGTCTGGAATGCGACGCTCGCTTTTGTCGCCATTATCATTATTTCATTAATCCTTGATGAAATCGGCTTTTTTGAATGGGCCGCTCTCCATATGGCGCGCGTCGCTAAAGGCGATGGCAGGCGGATGTTCGTTTACGTCACGCTGCTCGGAGCTGTCGTAGCCGCTTTATTCGCGAATGATGGAGCAGCCTTAATCTTAACGCCTATTGTGCTTGCCATGGTTCGAAATTTAAATTTCAAGGAAGCCATGATCCTGCCATTTATTATGGCGAGTGGATTTATCGCGGACACCACTTCACTGCCTTTAATAGTCAGTAATTTGGTGAATATCGTTTCTGCCGATTTCTTTGACATTGGTTTTATTGAATATGCATCCCGAATGATTGTTCCCAATCTGTTTTCATTAGTGGCGAGTATTCTTGTGTTATTTGTTTTCTTCAGGAAAAGCATTCCTGGGCAATATGATTTATCCCAGCTGAAGAAGCCGAATGAAGCGATCCAGGACCACAGGATGTTCCGTATGTCCTGGGCAGTCTTGGCCGTACTTTTAGTCGGTTATTTCGCAAGTGAGCCGCTCGGAATTCCGGTTTCCATTATTGCTGGAATTGTAGCTGTATTCTTTCTAATCATGGCTCAAAGAAGTGCAGCTGTTAAAACGGGAGAAGTTGTCAAAGGTGCACCTTGGGCGATTGTATTCTTCTCTCTAGGTATGTATGTCGTCGTTTATGGACTGCGGAATGTAGGCTTAACCGATATGCTTGCAGGTGTTATTCAGACGGCAGCGGACCAGGGATTATTTGTGGGAACGATATCCATGGGTTTCATTGCCGCCATTCTTTCATCGGTGATGAATAACATGCCGACCGTGATGATTGATGCTCTGGCTATTTCTGATACGGCCACGACTGGAACCATGAGGGAAGCCCTCATTTACGCCAATGTGATTGGTTCTGACCTTGGACCGAAGATTACACCGATTGGGTCGCTTGCCACTCTGCTTTGGCTTCACGTTCTCTCGATGAAAGGCTTCCGCATTTCATGGGGATACTACTTTAAAGTTGGAGTTGTACTAACCGTTCCTACCTTATTTATTACGCTAGTCGGATTATACGTGTGGCTTTTAATTATCTAATTATGTTTGAACAAAAAGGAGAATTTTTACAATGTCTGAAAAACCAGTAGTTTACTTTCTATGTACAGGAAACTCTTGCCGCAGCCAGATGGCTGAAGGATTTGGAAAAGAATATTTAGGGGAGAAGTACGATGTACGTTCTGCTGGGATTGAGGCTCATGGACTCAACCCAAACGCGGTAAAAGCGATGAATGAAGTGGATATCGATATTTCTGATCAAACTTCCGATATGATTGATCCTGATACCCTGAACAATGCTGCTTATGCAATCACGCTGTGCGGGGATGCCAATGATAAATGTCCAGTGACTCCCCCGCATGTGGAACGCTATCACTGGGGATTTGATGATCCAGCTAAAGCAGAAGGAACGGAAGAAGAAAAATGGACCGTTTTTCAAAGAGTTCGTGACCAAATCGGTGAGCGGATTCAACATTTTGCTGAAACGGGAGAATAGATAGTTTAGAACCAGATCAACATGTATACAGAAATTGTTATTTTTCCATCCATTAAGCCGGCCAAATTATTCCTTTTGGCCGGCTTATTATGTTACAGTATTTTAAAATATCTTTCAGTCAACACGGCTAAGAGGGGGAGAGGGACATGATAGATTTCTTAGAGAACGCTTATGAAATTTCGATAGCTGTCCTGCTTTTATGTTCACTCTTTTATGTTCGCCAGCTGAAAAAAACAAAGAAGGAAAGAGGATTGTCGTCTTTTGAACGGGTTATGTATGTTGTAACTCAAATAGTCATTATTGTCTGGCTGGGCAGCTTTCTTATCCTTACCTATGGAGTAAATGTCTGATTTACTTAATACGTCTGTAGATAAAAACGGGGACTGGTTTTTTATAGAAACCAGTCCCCGTTTATTTAGGAGCTTATATTGTCCAGTTGGTAGAAATAGACCATCGTACAAGGACTTGATCAGCTGACCTTTTGGGCGTTCTTTTTCTCCTGAGCCGCTTCTTTCTTTTCTTCGGCAGCTTCTTTTTTCTCTTCTTCAGCTTCCTGTTTTTCTTCCTCGGCTTGTTTAATCTGTTTATAACGCTGGCGCTGGCGGTATCCATAAGTAGAAGACAGGACGACCTCTTCATTTTCAAGTACGGATCCCAGCGCACCAATAATGGTAGAAATGCTGGTTGCCGTCCAGGCGATATAAAAATAGTGGCTGTACCCGACCGCGCCTGACAACTGCGAATCCAGCATACCGATTGGAATAATCATAATGACAGCAATGGAAAACAGGAAAAATAATAGGGTGTAATACAAACAAACGGTTATAAAAAGCGTCAGAAGTGTCGCTGTATTATAGAATTTACGTATGATATCCGCTCGTTCTTTGTTCGGTTTTTCCCATAAGTGGTGTGCGACACCTCCCCATCCGACCATAGCCAGAATCGACACGATCGAAAGCATGAACATCCGCCAAACATCGTAATTGTTGGCAAGTTGCCACAGCGTTGGGAAAACGAGGGCGTAGGCTCCTGTGGTAAAGGCGATTACAATGACTTTCATAAAGGCTGGAAACATAGCCCAGGGCCGGTTAGCTCGCACCATCCCGGTTATTAGACGTAAGGCTCCGCTGCCCCGGGAGTTCACAAGGAAGCGGACATCAACGTTCGATTCCTCTTCACCGGGCGTTTCCCGCCGGATAGGAGAAAGTCGTTCAAAGGCACGCTTTCCGACGAGGCTCGTAGAGTTTTTATTTCGCAGGTTGTGGTGGTCGTCCTTGTCTTTAGACTGAATTCTCTCTTCCGCCTCTTCGCGTTCTTCTTCCGAACTTCCATAATACATTTCGTTGACTAATTGTAAGATCGATTCTCTAACGCGTTTGACCATTGGAGTCGAACCCAGACTAGGCAGGCTGATTAAGGCAACGTGTCCTTCTTCATAACCTTCAGCAACGATTAGTCTTTTGTTATTGAATAGAGGGAGATCGGTGATACAGACGGAAAAGTCCCAGTTCTCTTCCTCTTTTTTGTCCATAGTCGCATTTAATACTTCTATAGAATCTTCGGTTACTCCTGTAAGAGCGTTGATTACATATTCTACTTCCCAGTTAAATTCGTCATCTACGTAATAGCTGAGCCATTCAGGCAATTCTTGCTCCAGTCTCTCCCCTAGTTCTTTAGGGTATCCGGGAGGTGCAATTAAACCTAATTTCATTGTTGATGCTCCCATGGTGATCACCTCTGTTTACTAATTCCTCCACATGTATTACCCAGAAAGCGAAGTATAAAAACGCATTTCGGAAATTACTAGATAGTTATACATATACAGTAAAAAGACTCTAACCAAAAGACTACGTGAATCCCATGTCCATCTTGAAGATAAGCTCCCGTTACGTGAAGACTCAGTTCCGAGATATTTGTTGAGCGGAAGGTCCTCCGGGGGATGATTTCGCTTTCCGCGGGCATGTGCTGAGCCTCCTCAAGCTAAAGCTTTCCGGGGTCTCACCGATCATGTTTATCCCGCAGGAGTCTACATCGTCCCCCTCCGGACCTGGCCGAATCAGAAGCTCGAAACGGATTCATCCTTCACCCACTCGAAGAAAAATAACCACATGGGCGTATATCCTTTATTCAAGCTGAACTATGCGG
>NZ_JBAPTY010000349.1:0-1524 GCF_049282395.1 Halobacillus sp.
GCCGGCAAGCCGCTCGGAAAAATATAGTGAGCATGCACAACGTCGTACTTACGGCCGTTTGTTATCAGCTTGCTTAAGATGCGGAGCAGCCACGTTCCATATTTCATAATCAGGTTCCTCTTGCCGCCGCGGTTATCCTTATTTACGGCAATATCCATGTTCAGCCCCTGCTCACGTAGAGCCTCGACCTGATTCTTTACAAATATCCCGTAGGTAGGGTTGAGCTTACTTGGATACATATTACTGATGACGAGTACGCGTTTCTTCATAAGAAACTCCTTTCTCCATGACCGGTCAGGCTTCTGATTTCTTTCCTCGTTTCCGGATATTGTTGAGTAAGAATAAGAAAGCATTGATTTTCATAACAAAGCTTGCACCTGCGAAAACGACAGCGCCGACCATTGCCACGATGATGATCTGAACGAGGTTCGGAAGTCCTCCGATCAGCTGCTGAATTCCAATAACCGCTCCGCTCATGATGATCACGGCGAAGGTGATTTTGCCATAATCAACGGCGAGGTATTTAAAGTCAATTCCTCCGACCAAACGCACAAAAATGATCAGACAGGCACCGGTATAAAACAGGGCCATTAGAGAAGCGGCGAGCGGGATGCCTAAATAGCCAAGCCAGGAAGCGAACAAAAAGTTAAATAAAACGTTAATCAGAATCGATCCGATACTGATGAATAAGATAAGGTGACCTTTATTCATCGTATAGAATCCTTTATTAATCACGTTGTTCAAGCTGAAAAAGATGACAGAACCGAAGTACAGGTACGCGACATTCGTCGTGGCCTGCGTAGCTTCATTGTTAAAGGCCCCGCGTTCGTAGAGGAGCTCGATGAGATTCGGCATTAGAAGCATCATCCCAATCACAGAAGGCAGCAGGACGAGATACATCGTGGTCAGTCCTTTTTCGATTCCTTTCTTAAACTGGGGCGTGTCATCTTTCGTAATGGCTTTTGAGAGCATCGGAAAGATAATAGTCGCAATCGTAACTCCGAAAATGGCCTGTGGCATGTGCACGAGATTCTTGGCGTAGTTAATGTACGTAACGGCACCTTCACCCTGTCCGGAGGCAAAAATCGCACCGACCATCAAGTTGACCTGGCCGACAGCCACGGTCAGACCGACAGGCAGGAAGATCCAGTAAAACTGCTTCACTTCCGGCCATTCAATTTTCTGTTTAACATCCATGACCTTCCGCGGCACCACAAGGTAAAGCTTGAAGATAAGCGAAAGAATGGTTCCGGCCAGATAACCAATCGCAAGAGAGTAGGCTCCGATCTGGTTGGCAAATAAGAAGGCAGCCAGAATGGAGCTCAGAATAACGATAATCTGGGACACGATCGATAAGGAGAACTTGTTTTCCGCATCAAAAAAAGCTTCCAGTACCGAGTTCATTCCGACAAAGGCTATACAGGAGAAGAAGATAATCGTCACCCACGTGGCAATCTGCGTTGCTTCCGGGCTGAATTCCGGATAGAGAAGCGGAATCAGAAACGGAGCGAGTGCCATGCCGAT
>NZ_JBAPTY010000350.1:0-1785 GCF_049282395.1 Halobacillus sp.
GACAATGTGGATAAGCTAATTGCAGCGGATGATCAGGAAACCGTTCTTGAAATTATCAACCAATCCGTAGAAGGATAAAAAATTTGAGGAGGAATTTAAAATGAAAAAAGTATTAGTAGTATGTGGAAATGGACTAGGCAGCAGCATGATTGTGGAAATGAACGTGAAAGCAGCACTGAAGGAACTTGGCAAAGAAGCAGAAGTTTCCCACACCGATTTAACAACCGCCAAATCGGAACAAGCGGATCTCTTCCTAGGTTCTGAGGATATTGTCGGTAGTTTGGATGATGGCAGCAAGAACGTCGTGAAACTGAAAAACCTTATGGATAAAAATGAGCTCCGTGAAGCTTTAGAACAAAACATATAAGTCTACTACACCAAAAGAAGGAGCGATAACATGATTGATTTATTAATGAAGGACATCTTAGGTACCCCTGCCATCCTGGTCGGTCTATTCGCCTTAATCGGACTCCTTGTGCAACGTAAAAACTCGGGAGATGTCGTTTCCGGAACCCTTAAAACGGTGATGGGCTTTGTTATCCTCGGGGCTGGGGCGAATGTACTCGTCCAGTCCCTGGGACAATTCAGCAGTATGTTCGACAAAGCTTTCGCTGTGGAAGGGGTCATCCCGAACAATGAAGCGATCGTCGCGCTTGCCCAGGAAAGCTTCGGTACAGAGACCGCGATGATTATGTTGTTCGGTATGATTGTCAATATCCTGCTTGCCAGGTTCAGCCCTTTTAAATATATCTTCCTGACCGGACACCATACCATGTTTATGGCCTGCTTAATCGCTGTCATACTAAACACAGGCGGGTTTTCCGGCGCCACTCTTATTATCTTCGGTTCAGTGATTCTCGGAACATTAATGGTTCTTTCACCAGCCATGCTTCAACCTTTCACACGAAAAATTACCGGTTCCGATGACTTTGCAGTCGGCCACTTTGGTTCCATTGGTTATTTAGTGTCCTCTCTAGTCGGTAAGGCTGTCGGGAAAGGATCAAGATCAACGGAAGATATCAAAGTACCAAAATCTCTAGGTTTTCTAAGAGACACATCCGTTTCCGTATCCTTAACCATGGTTATCCTGTTCTTTGTTGTGGCAGGCGCAGCCGGCCCAGCTTTCGTTGAAACGGAATTAAGCGGCGGACAGAACTTCATGGTCTTCGCATTTATGCAGGGTCTTACCTTTGCTGCCGGCGTATATATCATCTTAGCTGGTGTACGTATGCTTCTTGGAGAAATTGTCCCAGCCTTTAAAGGGATTGCTGATAAAATCGTCCCGAATGCCAAACCAGCACTTGATTGCCCGGCCATCTTCCCATTTGCCGGTAATGCTGTAATCATCGGTTTCCTATTCAGCTTCGTTGCCGGACTTGTGAGTATGCTGTTCTTACCTTTATTAGGATTAAAAGTAATCGTGCCAGGGCTTGTCCCTCACTTCTTCACAGGTGCTGCTGCCGGAGTCTTCGGTAACGCCACCGGTGGACGTAAAGGAGCCATCTTCGGCTCGATGGCGAACGGTGTTATGATCAGTTTCCTTCCAGCCCTATTGCTTCCGGTACTCGGATCCCTAGGATTTCAGGGAACGACGTTCGGAGATGCAGACTTTGGTCTAGTAGGAATTGTACTTGGTAATCTGATCAATCTTGTCCAGTCCAACGCAATCGTGATGGTATTGGTTCTTGCTCTAATCGCTATCCTGTTCTTCATCGGCATGAGATCAAAATCCAATGACAATGGAGATACCGATGCAGCTTAACTACAACCCCTCCCTTTCCTTTT
>NZ_JBAPTY010000351.1:0-14194 GCF_049282395.1 Halobacillus sp.
CTGCCATCTCTTCACGTTTTTTCTCTTTAGCGATTTTGGATTTCTTAGCCATATGGTTTATTCACCCTTTCTTTTAATTAGTGATTTCTATCAGATCAATCATTTCTGGTTTTCACCATCTGTTACGATCAAGCAGCCTCCTGGTTCAGCAACTAAATAGTAACGATTACGACTTTAGACGTATCACTACTTATAGTCAAGGTATTGAACTCTCGACCTCCACTTTTTAACAAATTAGTCTCCTTAACTGGTTTACTCTGTCCTTTAAAAAGGAATCTTTATAATTACACCCTTATTGAAAAGGAGACTACATATGACAGTAAAAGTACCGAAAGACAGGACAATAGATAATACACTCGCGATATTCAAGGATGGTTATGAATTTATTTCTAAACGCGTTCAAAACAATCACCTGGATGTTTACGAAACGAGGGTTCTCGGAGAAAAGGTCGCCCTTCTAAGCGGTGAAGAAGGAGCCAAGCTCTTCTACGATACTAATCGAATGAACCGTAAAAACGCCCTTCCTGGCCGTGTTCTGAAAACTCTTTTTGGAGAAAATGCTATTCAGACAATGGATGGAAAAGCTCATACTCACCGTAAGCTTTTGTTCATGTCCTTAATGACCCCTGAAGCACTGGCTTCTTTAAAAGTTATCACTAAAAAACACTGGGATCAGTTCGCCAACAATTGGGAAGGTAAGAAAAAAGTAGTACTGTACGATGAAACACGAGAGCTGCTATGCCGTACAGCTTGTGAATGGGCAGGAGTACCTTTAAAGGAAAAAGAAGTGGAAAAACGAACCCGCGATTTAAGTAACATGATCGATGGTTTCAGCGCTGTCGGCCCTAAACATATAGAAAGCCGAAGAGCACGTAAACGTACGGAGAAATGGATTGAAGATTTAATTCTCGACGTTCGTGAAGGAAAACAGCACGCCCAAGAAGGTACAGCTATCTACGAGATGGCTATGCATAAAGACCTGCACGGAAATCCTTTGGATGCTCGAATGGCTGCCATTGAACTGATTAACGTCATTCGTCCCCTTGTAGCTATATCCAAATTTATTACTTTTGGAGCTCTTGCTTTCTATCAATTCCCTCGAACAATTGCAAAAGCAGCCAATGAGGATGATTATCTCTTAAGATTTACTCAGGAGGTTCGTCGTTATTATCCTTTCGTTCCTTTCCTCGGCGCAAGAGTAGATCATGACTTTACATGGCAGCAGTATGATTTTAAAGAGGGGCAGCTCGTTATGATTGATATTTATGGAACAAACCACGACCCTCGATTATGGGAAAATCCTGATGAGTTTAATCCAGATCGTTTCCTGAACTGGAATGGAGGCTTATATGATCTCATTCCACAAGGAGGCGGTGACTATTATAAAGGCCACCGTTGCCCAGGGGAGCAACCGACGATTGAAATTTTGAAAACCAGTTTCCGCTATATGACGAACCATCTTGATTATGAGGTGCCGAAACAGGATTACAGTTATAGTTTAAGAAAAATGCCAGCCTTACCGAAAAGTGGATTCATTATTAAAAACGTCCACCGCCAATAAAAATAAGCCCGGATTCCTTCATGAGGAACCGGGCTTTTTTTATGCTTTACCTCTATTAAACCTCCGCGTTGCTTTTAAAGTAATGCTCCCGATACTGGAAGACTCAGTTTCGAGATAGTTGGGGTCCGTTGCAAACAATAGATGAGGGCGGCTACAGAAACAACTCGCTTTCCTGCGGTCCTACACGATGTAGGGTCGATCGACGTTGCCACATGACGTGGTGATTTTAGTCGATCCTCCTTTTTACCAGAAGCCTCCTCAGTCGTTAGCACTCCTTGTGGGGTCTCGCCTAGCTCCTTCTCCCGCGGAAAGCGAGTCATCACCCGCAGGACATTCACGGTGAACCAATATCTCGAAACTAAGTATTCAACTAACAGGCCATATTGCTTAATAAGTCTATTATGAATAATCAACAACAAACTTTAGCAGAGAGCCTATGCTTTAAGTCCTGTGTCCACTTTATAGAACTTATAGAGATCTTTTATTACCACTTTAACCACTGAATACAACGGAACAGCGATCAGCATTCCTATAAACCCATACAACGGGGCAGCTACAACCAGCAGCAGAATAATCGTTAAAGGATGGATGTGAAGCCGACTGCCTAGTACGATAGGGGCCACAAGATTCCCTTCAAGCTGCTGTACGATAATTAACGTAAGAATAACATATAAGGCCATCTGCGGATCCTGCATAAGAGCAACGACAATCGCAGGGATCGCACCGATTATCGGGCCAATAAAAGGTACAATGGCTGTTACAGTCACAAAAATACCAAGTATAAGAGCATAGTCCAGTCCGATGATTAAATATCCAATGTAAGAGAGGATCCCATCCACCAGAGCTACGGTCACCTGCCCTATAATGTAAGCAGCAAGTGTTCGGTCCACGTCCCTAAGCAAGCCTTTCCCTTCTTTTTGATGTCCTTTCGGAAGTCTGTTTCCAATAAACGGGATTAATTTATGACCGTCCTTCAATAGAAAGAACAAAACAAAAGGCACAATGATTAAAACAGTGGCCGCACCCGTGACTGCAGACACAATTCCCGTAATATTATCCAGAATTCCTTGAATCATATCTCCAAAGAATTGATTGGCCTTATGGGTAAGGGATTGGCCGGAAAGCATTCCCATATCATTTTCCTGAATCTTTTGCTCAGCCTCTTTGGCAGCGCTTTTCATCTTGTCAGGCAATTGAGAAATGTTGTTTACTTGTTTTTTTAATGTTCCTGCAAGCAAAACATAAGCCGCATAAAGAATCCCTGCTATTCCTGCAAATACCGTAAGAATGGAAACAGGGCGAGGGAAAAACTTACTTTTTGATAATAATTCTACCAGCGGCCGTATCAGATAAAACAAAAATCCGGCAATTAGAAATGGGTAGAAAAGGGTTCCGATCACGGTTCGGATCGGTTTAAAGAATTCTAACAAATTCAAAAAGAAAATACATATTAACACTAGTATAATAGCGGTTAAATATTTGAAAAAAGGATGTTTAATCCACATAGGCACTCTCCTAACATTTTTACTTACTTTATCTTCCTTTAACACATTCACTATTTCAGAATAAGATAAACAGCTAAATTAAAAAAACCCGTATTTTTTGAGGTTCTTTTCAGACATTATGTTTTTATACTAAAAAACTTCATAACCTATATGGGAATTTTAAATAAAAGCTTCTTTGTTAAAACTCACTAAAGAGATTCAACCCCAATCAGGCGGAACACGGTTAGATTTATCTTTTGGGTTATTTAATGTTAGATTTATTAACATGTCAGATATTATATGTTAGGTTTTCTGACATAAAGAGTGACAAAAAGGTGTGGATGTTTTATCCTAAGGATAATTCACGAAAAGAAAACGGCATCGATCTTCAACTATTTGCTTTTTCTTTTCAACCGTAAAGCTTTTTTAGAAATTCTAAATCTGAATGTTGAGGTGGGCCTTATGAAAAATCATTTACGTGATGCAGTAGAAACCATGAAAGAGCATTATATCCAGAGGTTAATTAATTCAGGGGTGGTTCAGTCTACGGATGAGGCTTTACAAACGTTGACATTAACTCAACTGGAAGCGTTAGTAAAACGCCTCGATCAGCCACGTCCCTGAATTCACAGCAGGAGGTCTTTGTGTAGAAACGTTCAAGGAGGAGAAAAGATGTCTTCTTACAAGGATAAAAAAGTAATCTCTATAGGGACGGTGAATGAATTAACAGGCTTATCCCTTCGGCAGATACGATACTACGAGGAACGAGAGTTAATCTTCCCTGAAAGAACTAAAAGAGGTACTAGAAAGTATTCTTTTGCTGATGTGGAAGTTCTGCTTCAAATTGCAGACAAGCGCGAAGAAGGCGTTCAAACGTATGAGATTCGTAAGGATATGCAGCGGTCCGGTGACAAGGAAAAGGTGATTGAGCGTATGCTGCGGGGACAGATTAACGCTCATTTCAAAATGAAATAGCCGTTTTAAAAGCGAGATAATGATTGGATGCTCCTCCAAGTGTTATCTCGTAATTTTTGAGCTTTACCACTCTTAAAGTCTCTGATTAAAGAACATAGAATTAATCCGTTTCCTCTTACATAACTTACGCATTCTTGCTAGAATATTGCTCCTTTTATATAAAATAATTACCGGGAAATACCGCCAACTGTGACATTAAATCTCCCTCCCGATACTGGAAGAACTTTTATTCATTAGAGTAAAGGCTTTGCAGGTGGTTGATCGAAGCACGAATCAACTCTTTCAAAACTTCCTCGTTAATGTCTTCCACATTATTAATATAAACACAGGCTTTCCCTGTCGTATGCTTGCCGAATTTTTTTAACAATTCTTCCCGGCGAGTCTCTCCCGGTGAAAAGTATAAACTGATCTTCGCCTTACGAGGGGAAAATCCTACAAGCGGAGCATCGCCTTCATGACCAGAGGCATATTTGTAATGATAAGACCCAAATCCAATAATACTGCTCCCCCACATTTTCGCTTCATGCCCAGTTGTTTCGATGAAAATATCCAGGAGCCGGTAAGCATCTTCACGTTTTTTAGGCTTCTCCACAGTTTCAATAAACGCTAGTACACTCTCATCATTTTCCTTGGTTTTTAATTCATACATCTTTTTTTTCCCCCTTCATTCGGTTATGTTTATTTTATCATAACCGAACGGGAGAGTATTTTTCGTGGTCAGCGTTCCCCCTAAAACTTTTGTAGTTTCACCCTTGATGGAATAATATAGAAATAGACTTAATGTTTCGCTCGATTATTTTAGAGCAATCCATCTATAAGGAGTGTAACTATGGAAAGAATAGCTTATGGAACAAATGAAAACCAGTTTGGTGAATTGCGCCTTCCAGAGGGAGACGGACCACATCCAGTAGCTGTGGTCATCCACGGTGGTTTTTGGAAAGAACATTTCGGTCTCGAAATAATGAATGATGCCGCTGAAAGTTTAACTTCTCAAGGCTTTGCCACTTGGAATATTGAATACCGCCGGGTTGGACAGGAAGGTGGGGCATGGCCAGGCACTCTTAAAGATGCAGCAGAAGCCTGCGATTACCTGGCTCAGCTCTCAAACTCTCATTCTCTTGACCTCTCAAAAGTAGTAACCATCGGTCATTCAGCAGGAGGGCACCTGGCACTTTGGCTTGCCGGAAGACATCGTCTTCCTGAAGATAGCGAGCTTGTTACAAGCACTTCTCCACTGCCGATTGCTGCCGCTGTAAGTTTAGCAGGGGTAAACGATTTACGCAGCATGTATGAGGTCCATCATAGAAGAGACTCTTCCCTTTCCCTGCAACCTGCCAATCCAACAGCAGAACTGCTTGGGGGCGCTCCCGACGAATATCCTAAACGATTTAAGGAAGCCAATCCTGTAGAGCTTCTGCCCCTTAATGTACCTCAAGTCATTGTGCATGGTTCTATGGATATTAACGTTCCCGTTGGTATTAGTGATCACTACTACCAGATGGCCGAAAATTTAGGAGACTTTATTAAGTATGTAGAACTTCCTGAAGATGAACATTTTATGCTTACGGATACTAACTCTCAAGCGTGGGAGACTATTTTGGAAGAAATGAACCTGCTTAAAAAACACATATGAGCCTGCGAAAAAGTCCGCCTCATATTCCGAGGCGGACTTTTTTAAGATGCTTCCTAAAATTCATTTTGGGCTGCGAGTTCAGCTTGTACAATAAACCGATCAGGTGCTGATCCAATAAAATCAAATGGGTAACATGTGGTTAGCGTAAGCGTCGATGACGTTTCGGGTACAATGACTGATCTGTCCTCCGCATCTGTGATCCAGATCGATTGAATGACATATTCGTACTCCATCTGGTTTTCAGTTAAGTAGATCGAGTCTCCTTTAGCCAATTGATC
The DNA here is from genome assembly GCF_049282395.1 of Halobacillus sp. Taxonomy (NCBI): domain Bacteria; kingdom Bacillati; phylum Bacillota; class Bacilli; order Caryophanales; family Bacillaceae; genus Halobacillus; species Halobacillus sp. Next base: position 5,932 of record NZ_JBAPTY010000351.1, read on the forward strand.
CAACCCCACAAATGTCGTTTCCCTGTGTCCGGCGAGTGCGGTATGACCTCCTTCAGAAGGGAGATTCGTGTAAGGAGTATCATACATCCCTACTCCTTTAGTCAGTGTATTCTCATCTGATCCGTAGTACACTGGATAGCGTTTCCCAAGTTTAGGAATCGTAAGCTCTCCAATATCTTCACCTTTTTCATAATCATCAGAGGTTTCAGCTGAAACGCTATGAGGATCTGGTGACGGTTTGTGTACCTCTGCAGATACTGGTGAGGCTTTGACCTCACTTTTCAATTCCGGTTCATAAGATACCACTCGGCTTTGATTCCACCAATCCACCGCGTTCCAAGCTGTTATGATCATACCCAATCCTATTAGGAGAATGCTCAATTTTTTTATCATTGGAAAGGCTCCTTTAACTTGCACCTGTTGGACTAGTTTTTAGCATTCTTTCTTCTGAACACTAGTAGCGCAGCACCACCGGCAGCAATCAAAGCACCAGCAAGCATGCCAGCAGGGTTAGAAGTACTTGTGTCCGCAAGGGGAGCTCCATCCTCCGTTTTAGAAAGACCTAGAAGCTTAAAGATGTTCTCTGCGTTGTCTGTATTATCAATAAAACCAGAGAACATGTCAGATCCAGGACCGTAAGCATATACAGGTACGTCTACGCCTGTGTGTCCACTCGTGGTCCAGCCAGTTCCGGAGCGCTCATTAAAAATCGCTTCAATGGCATTATCAACTTCTACCATTTTCTCTTCTTCAGCCGCATTTTTCATAGCATCTTTCACAGATTGAATCTCTTTATCTTTCAATTCAAATTCAATATTATCATGAAGAACCGATTCTACTTCTGCACCTTCTTCAACAATTTGGCGAGCCATATAGTCCGGGGTATGTTTCGCTGCCTCGATGGCTTCTGGATCCCACTTGTAAGGTCCGCCTTCTCCAATGGAAAAGCCGCCAGTAGAGTGGTCAGCCGTAGTTACTACTAGGGTTTCTTCATCCTGTTTAGCAAATTCAATAACTTTTTGGAAAGCTTTATCGAAATCTTCCATTTCACTCATGGCGCTTACTATATCATTATCGTGACCAGCCCAGTCGATTTGGCTTCCTTCCACCATTAGAAAGAATCCGTCTTCGTCCTTGCTCAGCGTTTCAAGAGCTGTTTCTGTCATTTGTTCAAGCGAAGGCTGCTCTTCCGGACGATCAATAGCTTTCTCTAAGCCGACAGGTGCAAATAAACCAAGGATTTGATCGCTTGATGTATTCATAAGCTCGTCCGTAGATGTTACATAATCGTACCCGTCTTTCTGGAACTCTTTCGTCAAGTCACGGTCATCTCTTTCAAAAAAGTCTGTTCCTCCGCCCAACAGGACATCTACCTTATGTTCTCCTTGAATCATATCATCATAATAATCATCAGCAATATCATTATAGTTGTTTCGGTCTTCATCATGCGTTCCATAAGCCGCTGGAGTCGCATGGTTAATCTGAGAAGTCGCGACAAGACCGGTAGCCATTCCCTCTTCCTTAGCCCCTTCTAGAACCGTTTTTGTTTTTTCTTTCTCCAAATCTACCGCAATAGCTCCATTATACGTTTTTTCACCGGAAGACATAGAAGTAGCTGTAGCTGCAGAGTCAGGTATGTTTTCTTTCTCATCATCTTCACCGCCATCGTGATAAGGGTCCGCTGAATAGACAGATTGCATACCTGCTAAGTGAGGATCAAAGGCCGTATCTTCCATTTTCATGGTTTCTGGATTATCCTTTAGATAGCGATAAGCCGTGGTGTAAGAAGGACCCATTCCATCCCCGACCATAAAGATTACATTTTTTACATCCTTTTCTTCATGCTCAGAGGCACTTATGTAATTTGCGCCGATCCCTGCACTTGAACTAAAAAACAAACATGACAGAGCCGTTACCGACAATACTTTTTTCGCTAAACCGTTCTTCAAATTGATCCCTCCGCATTAGAATTTTCTTACATATTTCATAATAGTGCCTAAATATTAACAGAAAACTAATATTCTATGACATTGTTGTAAAGAAAAGTTATCGTTTTATGAAGAAATTAGTAGTTTTTTACCTGAACCTAATAGACTAACTGCTTTGCATGTCTCCCTTTTTTAACATTTATATTTCTTACAAACTGCAGAGGAGTCGAAAATCGATGGTTCTTCCGAATTTCCCTCCTCATATCGGCAAACGAATGCCGTACGATCTTACAATGGACATAATCAATACGGGGACATAAGAAAGAATAAAAAAGGTCCCCGTTATTTGACGGAGACCCCTTATCTATTTGGAACCAATCAGCGGATATTCTTTTATATATTGAGGATTTTCCAATTCTTCCAGCATAAAGTGAGCTACATCCTCCCGGGAAACCATCGGCTTGGTAAATTTAAAATAACCCGTTTGATAATCTGTAGTGAGTTCACCTTCTATCAGCCGCGGCGCTCTAACAATGGTCCAATCTAATTCTGTCTGAACGAGATAATTTTTCTGGTTCAAAGAATCCTGCCATAAATCTCTAGCCATCCACTTTAATGCTGTTCCAAACAGCCGGCTTACAGCTCCCTGCTTCACATCCTGTTCGACAGCTACTCCGGCACCTGTCAAGCTTATGACCCGGCGGATGCCGTGTTCCTGCATGGCCCGAGTCATGTTTTTCGCTGACTGAGTAAGCAGATCTTTAGGAGTGTTTTTGGTATGGCCCAGCACGCTTAAAACTGCATCCTGCCCCGCTGCAGCTCGCTCTACATCTTCGTACGTAAGAACACTTCCTTCCAGGATACGAAGGTTTTCCGCATGTGGAATAACCAGCTTGTGCTTTCCTCTTACAAAAGCTGTCACTTCGTGGCCTCTTTCAAGAGCTTGTCTGACTAAGGGGTGGCCAGTACGTCCACTCGCTCCAAAGATGATAATTTTCATGAATGTTCCTCCTTCGTAATCCACTCAGATTGATAATCCATGATATATCGACGTAAAGAGGCAGGCTGCTCGCGGGTTACTTTTTCATAATCGCGTTTAATTCCTCCCGCAAGCCCTAATTTAGTCGGAGCATGCACACCAACAACCACGTTCACAAATTGTTTATCCACTCCGCGGTTCAGCATCGTCTTCTTAAATTGTTTAACTGTAGGATTCTCATAATGAATCGGAACCTTCAATATTTGAGTCATTTGGGAAGCGACATCAAAAAAATCAAAAGACTCCGTTCCTGTAACCACATATTTTTGAAAGCGATGTTCATCAGAATCTGTAAGGGAAAGAGCAGCTATATGAGCCACATCCCGCGCATCTACAAAACTGGTTTTTCCTTTTCCGGCAGGTACAAAGATCCGGTGATTTTCCCTGATTTCAGTGCGTAGAAAATCGTTAAGATTCTGCATAAAATATCCGGCTCGAACAAAGGTGTAAGGAATACCAGATTTCTTGATCGTCTTTTCATTCTTATAATGAGGAACAAAAGGCATGTACTGGACGTCCTTCAAAGAAAGATAGACGATATGCTGAATATTATTCTGGCGTGCAGCTTCTACAAACTCTTCAAATTGGATGCCTTCTCCGGGAGGATACATAAGAAATACGCGATCTATCCCCCTAAGGGCAGTTTCAAAGGTTTCGGGCCTTGATAAATCCAGCTCTACAAATTTAAATTCACCCTCATATTGTTTAGTAGCTTTTTCTACGTCTCGTACGGCACATTGAATAGGTAACTGGAAGGTTTTCAGTTTCTTAGCTACTTCCTGGCCAACCTTTCCTGTAAAACCTGTTACTAAAATGGTCATACTTTTCACGCCCTTCTATCAAGTAAAGGTGTTCCAATTACTTCAACATCACAGGTATCTGTTCTGCCACTAACAGTAAAGGGGTCTTACTTTTTGTTGTGAACGACACTAGAAAAGCTCCTTCAATCATAGAGTTAATAAGAATACCCAGTTCCTCTGCCCTTTTTTCTGCATAGCCATTGTCCTTTAGCTTCCTTGCAAACGCTTGTTGGAATTGATCATAAGCAGCATGACAAGCCTGCCTGATCGGCTCGCTTGTGTATGTGGTTTCAAGAGCAACGGCGGCAACAGGGACACCGCTCGTTTCTCCGTCCTTCACGGCTTGATCCGCCAAATCTTTTATCAGGTGCTGAATTGCTTTAACAGGATCTTCCTGTTTTTCAAGCCCCCTTTCAATCCTGTTCGTTACTTTAGCTGCGGTAAGATGAACAGCTTCAATCGCCAGCTGTTCCTTTCCGTTTGGAAAATAATAATACAACGATCCTTTAGGCGCACCGCTCTCTTTTGTAATCTGATTTAAACCGGTGCCGTGATAGCCCTGACTCTGGAATAACCTTGAAGCTGTTTGAATTAACTTAGTCCGCGAATTTTCTTTCTTATTCATAAACGTACCACCTTTAAATTATACCAATCGGTCTATATATTTATTATAACTCTTTTTATTTTTTTAGCCAGTAAAAAACCTCTGCGTGTTATCAGCAAAGGTTTCTGTAAACAATATGGCGAGTGGAGAGAAAAATTAAAAATTGATTCTATCCTTATATCTCTCTACAAGTGAAGAATTATGTTCTTGGACGCCTTCTACGTTGCCGCTCAGAAAGATGGGTGGTGTTTCTCCAATATCCCTGAAACTAAGAATTACTCTGGCTATCAAGTCCTGCAGTAAAGCGGCTCCGATGACGGATGACATAGGGGCAAATGCCTGAGGCACGCCTTCCGCTTCCTGCGAAGTGTCTCCTGCCCGTATTTGAGTATCCACGACTTCCTCAACGAGTTCTTCCAGTCGTTTACCTGACGGATGTCGAGAAGGGAAGTTATCTGCGTAGTCCATGGACAACATCCCGATTACATAAGCCCCTTTTTCGCGTGCATAAATAGCCGCGTCAATGGGAGCGGGGTTACGACCAGATGTTGAGATAACAAGAAAAACATCTCCTTCACGAATATCCTCTTTTTCTAAATAACTCTGGATAAATCCAGGCTGCTTTTCAAATTGACTGGATTTCACTGCTCCTTCATGAAGCATCAGGGGCTCCACTAAAATAGGACGAACCGGGACCAGACCACCAGCTCTGTAATAGGGTTCCTGCGCGATAAGACTGGAGTGGCCGCAGCCAAACACATGAATAATTCCTTTATCCTTCAGACGGTGAGCGATTTCTCTACTAATGGAATTCAATTGATCGCCTGTGTCTCTGTCCAATCGTTCCAATAGTTCCGCTGCTTGTAATAAATAACTCATAACTAGCCTCTCCTTAACCGCGGGTAATATCACTTGAGAATTTATAACGGTCCGCACGATAGGATGATTTAACTACCTCAAACGGCGTGCCATCTTCAAGAAAGCTATGTCTTTCTATATGAAGAACAGCAGAGCCAAGAGGAATTTCAAGTAGGGAAGACTGATCTTCATTAGCAATGGTTGCTTCAATGATCTGGCTGGCTTTCCCTATTTTCTGGCGTTTATTTTTCTCTACATAATCATAGAGGGACCCTCGTACATCTTCTTTTTTCAGATTAGGAAACATAGCCACTGGCAGGAAGTTGGTTTCAATAGCCATTGGCTTTTGATCGGCATATCGTATTCTTTGCAGACGATAGATCTCTGCATTCTCTGCGATTTCCAGTTTGCGGGAAATCTCTCCGCTTGCCGTCACTTTCCCAAAATCCAGCAGCTTACTGCTGGCTGTCATCCCCCGTGTTTTCATGTCCTCTGTAAAACTTGTTAAACCTTTTAGAGACTGTTCAATTTTGTTCTCGGCTATAAATGTTCCTCTGCCTTTCTCTCTGTAAAGAACTCCTTCATTGACCAGATTGGTAATCGCTTGTCTAACCGTCATTCGGCTGACAGCATAGTTTTCTGACAGAATACGTTCAGATGGAATCATATCGTTAGGCTGATACTCCCCATCAGAAATCCTCTGTTTAATATTTTCTTCAATTTGGTAATAAATCGGAAGCGGCGACTTCTTATCAATCATGACTCTATTCGTCTCCTCTCAATACTCTACCTTTTTATAAGCTTCTTCATCTACGAGTAACGTAACATTTTCATGAAAGCAAAGGGCAGACGCTGGCATGTCCTCACTAGGCGCATCTTCTAATAAGCTTCTTATAGCTTCCGCTTTATTTTCTCCAGAAGCAAGCAAAAGAATTTTTTTGCTTTTTAAAATGGACTGGATTCCCATGGTTATGGCTTTTTTCGGAACATTTTCGAGCGATTCAAAGAATCTGGCATTGGCTTTTCTTGTCGATTCAGCAAGTTCAATCATGTGGGTTTCACTTTTAAATGACGTATGAGGTTCGTTAAATCCAATATGGCCATTCTGCCCGATTCCTAAAATCTGTAGATCAGGCGGTCCGATCTGGTCAATCAACTGCTCATAACGGCTGCACTCGTCTTCTAAATCTTCGGCCAATCCATTAGGAATATACGTGCGGGCTGGATTGATATTAATCTTATCAAATAAATGCTTTTTCATAAAAAAATGATAGCTTTGCGGATCTTTTTCGCCAAGACCCACATATTCATCTAAATTGATCGTCGAGATATGACGGTAATCCATCGATCTTCTCTTATATCCATCTACCATTTCCTGATAGGTTTGAAGAGGCGTACTTCCAGTAGCAAGTCCGAGAACGGCTGCAGGATTGCGAGTCACCTCATCTTCTATCATCCCGCAGGCTTTCTGACTTAAAGATTGGTAGTCTTGAGAGACCCATATTTTCACGGTTAACTCTCCTCTCGTTGATAGGCTATCTCACCTTTACAAACGGTCATGACCACTTCCAGGTTTTCGTCTAAAAGGACAAGGTCCGCATCTTTCCCTTTCTCAATTTTCCCTTTTCTTTCATCGAATCCTAATTGTTCTGCCGCATTAAGAGAGGTAATCCGGACAAGGTCTTCCCACGGTAATTCTGTATGCTGATGCATATTTTTTAAGGCTTTCTGCAGAGTCAATACACTGCCCGCGAGTGTCCCGTCGCCTAAACGGGCCTCTCCACCTTTTACATCTACCTGCTGACCACCCAGGTCGTACGTCCCCTCCGGAAGGCACTTCGCTCTCATGGCGTCCGTGATCAGAATGGTTCTTTCAGCTGTAGTATGATGATAAGCCAATTGCACCGCTTCCGGTCTCGCATGAACATGATCCACAATCATTTCCACTTTCAACCGTTTGTTCAGCAAAGCAGCTCCTACCACACCAGGATCGCGGTGATGAAATCCGCTCATCTGGTTGTATAAATGAGTGACGTGGCGGGCACCAGCGTCCACCGCTTCTTCTACCTGGTCGAATGTCGCTTCACTATGACCAATAGAGGCCATCACCCCCTGGCCCGTCAAGTGCTCAATAAATTTCAAGCCCCCGGGAACTTCAGGAGCTAAAGTAACTAAACGAATCTGCCCCCCGCTTTCTTCCTGCCAACGATCAAACTGGTCGGTTGAAGGAGGAAGAATGTGCTCATGCGGCTGAGCTCCTGCTTTATTTATCGATAGGAAAGGTCCTTCCAAATGAATGCCAAGTATCTCCGCCTGTCTGCTCGTTTGTTCAGCGTTCATGTATTCTCTAGTGTTGTTTAAGGCCCTGGTAATACTGTCGCTGGACTGGGTCATAGTCGTCGCCAAAAAACTGGTGGTGCCTTCGGCCGGCAGACTGCGCGCCATTCCTGTCAGTGCTTCACTCGTACCATCCATCACGTCGTGACCGTCTGCTCCGTGGATATGAACATCTATAAATCCAGGCACAAGGGTCCACCTTTCCCCTTTACCATCGATCACTTTATCTGCACCACCAACCGGATCCTCAGCCACAGATTCAATCAAACCGTCCTTAAGTAATACCGAACCTGAGGGAATAATTTCATTATTACAAACGACAGTGACGTTTATTATCTCTACACTATCAGCCATGGGCTTCTCACTCCTTCGTAAGACTTCAGGGGGGAGGTTATACCCTCCCTTTCATTATGTCGTAAAATCATTCATCGTTGAGGTCCTTTTACTGTCTGTACTATCTGAAAAAACCTACCTGCTACTTCTTCAAACGAAAGGACAACTCCTTCAGATTCCACAACAAAATTATCTTTGTTCAATGATCAGTTGTTATATATCTTTTCAAGTACAGGAATTTATTTATTACGATTGTCGGTGTCTCTTTCATCCATTCTTTTTCGGATCGCCTCGGCTAGAAACTCTACAGACGTTCCTACAACCACTTGCAGGTTTTGCCCCCCTACTTTCATCACTCCACGTG
>NZ_JBAPTY010000352.1:0-1770 GCF_049282395.1 Halobacillus sp.
GATAAAGCATCATTTATTTTCATTTCTGTCACGGTATCGATGCTACTCGTAGCTTCATCCAATATTAATAAGGCCGGGGAAGCGATCATCGCACGGGCAATAGACAACAATTGGCGCTGTCCGTGACTAACTCCTCCTCCATCTGAATCAAGCCAAGTATCATACCCTTTTGGAAGCCTTGTAATAAAATCGTGTGCATGAGCTGCCTTGGCTGCAGCCTCTACCTCTTCATCCGAAGCTTCCAGCCAGCCATAACGAATATTCTCTCGAATGGTTGTATGGAACATGGTGGCATCCTGCAATACCACTCCCATTTGATTCCTCAAACTGTCCCGGGTAATAGATTTTATATTTTTTCCATCAATTAAAATTTCGCCTTGATCAGGGTCGTAAAAACGGGAGAGCAAAGATATGATTGTTGTTTTCCCAGCACCTGTAGGACCTACTAAAGCTACTGTCTGACCGCGTTCGGCCTCAAAGGTAATGTCGGCTAATGTTTGTTGCTTATCTTCATATGAAAAATCCACAGCCCTGAATTCAACATCGCCCATAAGAGTCCCGGCCGCTTCCGCTTGTTCTTCGTCCGATTTCTCTTCTGATTCATCTATAATCTGGAAAACCCGTTCAGCACCTGCAACAGCCGAAAGAATCATGTTGAACTGATTAGCAAGGTCATTTAAAGGTCTTGTGAATTGACGAGAATAAGTGGTGAACGTAACGATAATGCCAATGGAAATAAATCCATTTAATGCGAGCAGTCCGCCCGCTCCGACTATAATAGCGAAGCTCGCGTTGTTAAGCATATTCATCAGTTTGGGAATAAATCCTGTGTACACTTGTGCCCAGTAACCAGAGTATTTTAAGGCAGCGTTTTTTGCTTCAAAATCCTTAATCACTCTTTCTTCTCTAGAAAACATCGAAATAATATTCTGCCCGGAAAACATTTCCTCCACGTACCCATTAACCTCACCAAGATCGTTTTGCTGCTTCTTAAAGAATTCTCCTGTTCGCTTCGTAATCCACTTCATACCAAAGTACATGACAGGAACGATCGTCAAAGTCATAAGAGTCAACATGGGACTTAACCAGACCATAATAACCACTGTCCCTATTATCGTAAGTACACTCGTAAAAAATTGGACAACAGCTGTATTTAATGTTCGGCTCACATTTTCCATATCGTTCGTTAAACGGCTCATTAACTCTCCCTGCTGACGCTGCTGAAAAAAGATCACGGGAAGCCGCTGCAAATGAGAAAACAAGTGATTTCGCATCGAGTACACGGTGTCCTGCGCTATACCAATCATCCAATAATTCTGAAGCCACAAAAACAATGAATGGAAAGCGTAAATAAGCAGCAGCCATCCAAGCATGATGATCACGTCATTTGAACTTGGTTCAGCAATCGCTAAATCTACCGTGACCCCGAGTAAATACGGACCGAGAAGAGATAGGGAAGAACTTAAGAGGATGACGGCAAGGACGGTATAAAAACGCTTCTTCTTATCTGCCATGTAATGCCAGATCCTTTTTAAAGTGGAACGAATATCATCAACCTTCGGTGGCGCTGTACCGATGCCTTGATGGCGTCGTATGGGAGGACGCCCTGATTTTTCTGCCATTATTCCGCCTCCTCTTGCTGGGACATGTAAACTTCACGGTAGTATGGACTGCGTGCGAGAAGCGTTTGATGAGTACCTTCGGCAATTACATTCCCATCCTCCATAAGAAGGATCTTTTGGGCTTGCTTTAAAGAACTGATTTTCTGAG
>NZ_JBAPTY010000353.1:0-1908 GCF_049282395.1 Halobacillus sp.
TCATAAACGAAACCCCATTCATATACAGGCGAGCGTCTACTGGCCTTTATATGAATGGGGTTTGTTGTGTGAACCATTCACTTAACTATATTCGCTGCCTATATACCACCTTTTGTATTATCTTAAATTATCTTGTAGAATGATAGGTTGATAGATATAATGGAAATAGTGTGAAATTTAGATAGAATCTGGAGTGAAGAATAAATGTCTCGTTCTTCTAGGTTAAAAATGAAAAAGGGGAAATGGTGGAAAATACCGCTCCTCTTACTGGCATTCCTATTAATTGGCGGGGGCGTCTACGCCTATACCATCTATAGTGGTGCGAAAAATACAGTTGATAAAAAAATGCAGGAACAAGTAACAGCTATTGATACGGAAGTAACCACAAAGAAAATGAAAGAAAAAGAACCGTTAAATATCCTCCTTATGGGAGTGGATGAGAGAAGCGGTGACCGGGGCCGTTCGGATGCCCTGATGGTGTTGTCTGTCGATCCCGAGAACAACCGAAGCCAGCTCATTAGTATCCCTCGGGATACGAGGACAGAAATGGTCGGCGATGATCCGCAGGCAGGCAACATGGATAAAATCAATCATGCATATGCGTTTGGCGGTACCGATATGGCTGTGAATACCGTGGAGAACTTCCTGGATTTTGAGCTCGATTATTATGTGAAGATGAACATGGAAGGTTTATCCGAAATGGTCGATGCGGTCGGTGGAATAACCGTAGACAATGAACTGAGCTGGACAGATACCGGTTATTATGAAAAAGGATATGAATACGAAAAGGGCAATATCGAGATGAATGGCGAAAAGACGATGGGATACGTCCGGATGAGATACCAGGATCCGAACGGTGATTTCGGACGAAACGAACGTCAGCGCAAAGTTATTCAGGGAATTATCGATAAAGGCGCAAGTGTGGGATCTGTAAATAAAATCGGTGATATTATGGATGTTCTTGGAGGAAATGTAACGACAAATATGGACTTCAGTACCATGCAGAATATGCTGATGAATTACCGAAGTGCCCGCGAAAACATGACGACCTATCAGATGACAGGAAGCGGTACAAAAATCGAAGGCATTTATTATCTTCAAGTACCGGATAAAGAAGTAGAGAACGTGCAGGAAATGATAAAAGAATATAGCTCGTAAGTAAAAGAACAGTCTCTACAGAGGCTGTTCTTTTATAAGTGGAGGTGGAATACGTTAATCCAAAGACTCCCAGTGTTCAATCCAACATATGAAAAACAGTAAAGTAAATTAACACCATAGGTTCTTAAAACCTATTTCCCTCAGCTTCAAAATCGAAAGCGGTTTCTTTTTTTGTAAAAAAACCTTGAAAACGGATACATTTCGTCTTATAATCAAAGTAAGTTCAAAGAAGAGCTCTTTTTTTTACACCAACCGGAAACCGGTTTCGAAACAGTTTTAATAAGGTTTTCTCTTTTTTTAAGAAAAACGGAAACCGGTTTCGATAACTGGTGTAAGAGAGTAGAACTCTTCGGGTATTCATTATTTAATTCAAGGGGGAAACGCAGTGAAGTTTAAGAAGAGTTTGCTAGTTGGTCTGCTTCTCGGTTTAAGTTTGATTTTGTTTGCGTGCAGTAATGATGATGGGAACGCTTCAGGTGAAGGTGACGGAAGCGATGGAAACAGCGGGGAAAAAGTTGAACTGGATTTCTGGGTGTTTGGAGCCACAAATTACGAGTCCCTGGCTAAAGAATATGAGAAAGAAAATCCGAACGTTACCATAAAAATCCGTAAGTCTGAACTTGGAGATCACCACAATAGTTTATTCACAGCCATTTCTTCTGGAACAGGCGCACCGGACTTAACGATGATTGAAGTGGATCAGCTGGACCGCTTCCGTGAAGCGCAGGAGCGTTTTACGAATTTGTATGA
>NZ_JBAPTY010000354.1:0-3655 GCF_049282395.1 Halobacillus sp.
AAAAGCCTCTCAAAAGTTTATGAACTCTTGAGAGGCTTTTCAATTTAGTAGACGATTTTAAAACCAGTCAAAATCCAGTCAAATTGTTCTCAAACCCTATGTTCAAAGGGTTTTGGGCGCTATCACATCATGCCGCCCATACCGCCCATGCCACCCATGTCAGGCATGCCGCCACCAGCGTTGTCATCTTCGCCTGGCTTGTCAGCGACTACGGCTTCAGTAGTCAAGAACATAGCGGCTACGGAAGCTGCGTTTTGAAGTGCAGAACGCGTTACTTTCGTAGGGTCTACGATACCTTTTTCGACCATGTTAACCCACTGGCCGGTAGCTGCATCGAATCCTACGCCGACTTCTTCGCCTTTCAGACGCTCAACGATGATGGATCCTTCAAGACCAGCATTGTGTACGATTTGACGTACAGGCTCTTCAAGAGCACGAAGTACAATGCTTGCGCCAGTTGCTTCATCGTCAACTAAGCCAAGTCCTTCAACTGAGTTGATGATGTTAACAAGCGCTGTACCACCACCGGCAACGATGCCTTCTTCTACAGCTGCTCTTGTAGAGTTCAGGGCGTCTTCGATACGTAGTTTACGCTCTTTCAATTCTGTTTCAGTAGCTGCGCCGACTTTGATAACAGCTACCCCGCCTGCTAGTTTTGCAAGACGCTCTTGTAGTTTTTCTTTATCGAATTCAGAAGTAGATTCTTCTGCCTGGGCACGGACTTGAGCTACGCGGGAAGCGATTTGCTGTGGATCTCCGTTCCCTTCAACGATAGTTGTATTTTCTTTTGTGATGACCGCTTTGGACGCACGTCCAAGTTGATCAATGGTTGTATTCTTCAGTTCAAGACCAAGGTCTTCTGTGATCACTTGACCACCTGTAAGGGTTGCGATGTCTTCAAGCATAGCTTTACGACGATCACCAAATCCAGGTGCTTTTACGGATACAGCGTTGAATGTACCGCGCAGTTTGTTCACAACAAGTGTAGCAAGTGCTTCGCCTTCTACGTCTTCAGAGATCAGTAGCAATGGCTTGGACTGCTGTACCACTTGCTCAAGTACAGGAAGTACTTCCTGGATATTGTTGATTTTCTTATCCGTAATTAGAATGTAAGGATCTTCAAGAACCGCTTCCATTTTATCCTGGTCTGTAACCATGTATGGAGAAGCATAGCCGCGGTCGAACTGCATACCTTCAACCACTTCTAGTTCTGTGTTGAAACCTTTAGATTCTTCAATTGTAATAACGCCATCGTTTCCTACACGCTCCATCGCTTCAGCAATCAGCTGGCCTACTTCGTTATCGGAAGCAGAGATGGAAGCTACCTGAGAAATGGACTCGCGGCCTTCGATTGGCTTGGAGATTTTGCGAAGTTCCTGAGTAGCGACTTCGGTTGCTTTTTCAATTCCGCGGCGAATACCTACAGGGTTCGCACCGGATGTTACGTTTTTCAGACCTTCACGGATCATCGCTTGCGCTAGAACCGTTGCAGTTGTTGTACCGTCACCAGCAACGTCATTTGTTTTGGAAGCTACTTCGGACACAAGCTGAGCACCCATGTTTTCGAAGTGATCCTGAAGTTCGATTTCTTTAGCAATGGTTACACCATCGTTTGTAATGAGTGGAGATCCGAATTTCTTATCTAGAACGACGTTACGTCCTTTCGGTCCCAGTGTTACTTTTACAGCATCTGCTAATGTATCTACTCCGCGAAGCATCGCACGGCGTGCGTCTTCACTAAACTTAATTTCTTTAGCCATTAAAAATGCCCTCCTTATTAAAATCGTACCGATTCTTCATCTATAAGTATGAGATGGTTGTACTTATTGAATAACAGCTAGTACATCTGATTCGCGCAGAATCAAGTATTCATTGCCTTCATACTTCACTTCCGTACCGGCAAACTTCGAGTAAATTACACGGTCGCCTTGTGCGACTTCCAGTGCGATTTTCTCTCCGTTGTCTGTGATGCGGCCAGTACCGACAGCAATGACTTTACCTTCTTGCGGCTTTTCCTTCGCAGAATCCGGAAGTACGATACCGCTCGCAGTAGTCTGTTCTTCTTCGATTAGTTCAATAACAATACGATCACCAAGTGGCTTTAACAATTAGGACACCCTCCTTGATAAGGTTGAATTCAATTTTTGTCGTTTATTAGCACTCGTGATGTATGAGTGCTAACACAATTCTTATCATAATCAATTCACTTTCATTTTTCAAGTAGAAAACCTAGAAAATTTTCACATCTTTTTTCGACAAATTATGTACGATAACCCTTTATCCTTAGGGATGGTTTTGAAACTATGATAAAATACATAAAGTATGAATTGTGAGATATTTTAAGGCGTAAGCTTTGTTGGATATCGCATGCATGAACTTTCATCATATATATAGATAAAAGGAGTCGTTCACCTATGCCAAATCGCTATTGGTATATTATTCTGACGTATGTCGCTGCCCAGCTCTCCGCTTTGATCGGAGTGCCGCTCGTCAAGCTGTTTGGCCTCAGCAATTATGATGCGATTGCGGTCTGGTCGGTGCTGAGCTTTTTAGCTGCAACGATCATTATTATCGTTCTGCTTAAACCGGATATGAAAGAAACCGCTATGCGGGAAGATAAGGCAGGACCGGGAGGCATCGTCCTCTGGTCTATTCTCGGAGTCATCTTGGCTCTGCTTGCCCAAGGTGTCGCTGCTGCTATTGAGAATCAAGTTTTCGGAATTCCGCCTGGATCGGAAAATACGATGGGGCTCATGGAGATTGCACGTGAATCACCATTGTTTATTCTGCTGCCTGTTTTGTTCGCTCCAATCACCGAGGAAATCATTTTCCGAAAGGTGATTTTCGGTTCGATTTATAAGCGGACGAATTTCTTTCTGGCCGTTTTAGTTTCTGCCTTGATCTTTGGTGCTTTCCACTTTGATTTTAAGCACATGCTTGTTTACTTCTCCATGGGGGTTGTATTCGCCTTCCTATATGTGAAAACAAAACGAATTATTACGCCAATCATTGCTCATATGGCGATGAACTCGTTTGTGGTCATTACACAGTACTTCGTGGATGAGGAAGATATCCGACGGATGCAGGAACAATTAGAAACCATCTTTATTGGAGGATTTTTATAATATGAGGACTTCACCACTGCTTATGGCTGTCCTCTACTTCGGTGTGGGAATCGCATTTATGTTTCTCGCGTCCCAGGCCGCAGTGGAAACGATTTGGAATGCTACAACGATTGTCTTATCGGGTGTCGCCACAGTAAATATTATTGTAGCGATCCGTTTGTATAACTTGCACGTTCGTATGAACCAGTCCAATAATAAATGACGAAGCCTAAGGAGGGAATGGCGATGGAACCTTTACTCACCGGCGAACGCGTCAGGCTGACGCTTCTCGACGACCATGATATTGATCACATGACCAAATGGTACAATAAAACCGATTATGCAAGGCATCTGGATGCCCTTCCCGCAAAGCCGAAACGAGCGGAAGACTTACGAAGGTGGCGGGATGAAGCTCACGAGCACGACAGCCATTTCCTCTTTGCGATTAAGGAAGCTGACCAGTTTATCGGGTTTGTGGAGCTTGACGGCATTCTCTGGACCCAGCAGAATGCCTGGCTCACGATTGGAATCGGTGACCCGGATATGTACGG
>NZ_JBAPTY010000355.1:0-30193 GCF_049282395.1 Halobacillus sp.
ATGAAAATCTGATTAACTTCCATACGTTAGAAAGGAAACAAGCATGATGGTACAACTATATGATGACGAACGAATTGACTTTTTATTAGCAAAACAAAATATGAGAATCATTCAAAGTCCGACGGTATTTGCTTTTTCCCTTGATGCTGTATTACTGGCTGATTTTACATATGTACCTAAAACCAGAGGGAAGATTCTAGACCTTTGTACAGGGAATGGCGTCATTCCTTTATTTCTATCCACACGTTCTGAAGTACCCATAACCGGTGTGGAAATTCAGGAAAGACTATATGACATGGCTTGCCGGAATATTGAGTTAAATAAACTCAACACACAGCTCGACATGATTCATGGCGATTTAAAAGATATGCCGGCTCGATATGGCAATCGAAAATTTGACCTCGTTACCTGTAATCCTCCTTATTTCCCTACTCCTCAAATGGACGAGCGAAATATAAATGAACATTTGGCAATTGCCCGTCATGAGATTTATTGCACGCTTGAAGAGGTTATAGAAGCTTGCAGCCGATTGGCTAAATCTGGAGGTAAAGTATCTATGGTTCATCGCCCGGAGCGGATGGTGGAGATTATAGAGCTATTTCGAAAACACCGCTTAGAGCCTAAACGGATGCGTCTCGTTTATCCAAAGGAAGGAAAAGAAGCAAACACTTTATTAATTGAAGGAACCAGAGATGGCAAACCAGGACTTAAGATTCTGCCTCCTTTATATGCACTTACCTCCGAAGGTGAATACACTTCTGAATTGAAGGAGATTCTGTATGGGGAATAATCATATCGTGTATATTCTGCGCTGCAGTGATCAATCGCTTTATACAGGCTACACGAATAATCTGGAAGCCCGTTTAAAAAAGCATGAGGTTGGAAAAGGTGCCAAGTACACGCGCGGCCGGGGTCCATTTAAACTTGAATATACAAAAGCATTCGAAACTAAACGAGAAGCTTTGCAGCAGGAATATCGAATTAAGCAGTTATCTCGTATAAAAAAAGAACAATGGATTGCTGAAACATTGGAAGGAGAGATCCAAGGTGAAAATACAGAAAAGCTATAAGAAAGATGGGTCAGAAGCTGGAGCTTTATATGTTGTTCCTACCCCTATAGGTAATTTAGAAGATATGACGTTTAGAGCTGTCTCAACTCTAAATGAGGTTGCTGGAATTGCGGCAGAGGATACAAGAAACACAAAAAAATTGATGAATCACTTTAATATTCATACTCCATTAATCAGTTATCATGAACATAATAAACAAATGCGCGGACCTCAGCTGATCGAGCGCATGAGGAACGGAGAACAGCTCGCCGTAGTCAGCGATGCCGGTATGCCGGGAATCTCAGATCCTGGGTCAGATCTTGTTAAAGAGTGCGTGGAAGGAGATATTCCTGTAATCGTACTTCCCGGAGCAAATGCGGCCCTTCCTGCGCTAGCTGGTTCTGGAATTTCTACCGAAAAATTTTATTTTTGTGGCTTTTTGCCACGTAAGAAAAAAGACCGATTAGAAGAATTGGAAAAGCTGCAGTCTTTACAAGCCACTTTAATTTTTTATGAATCACCACACCGCTTAAAAGAAATGCTTTCCCATACACATGAACAATTAGGAAATCGAAAAGCGACGATCGCGAGGGAACTATCAAAAAGATATGAAGAATTCGTAAGAGGAAACTTGGAAGAGCTCCTTGAATGGTCTGCGAAAGAGGAAATACGTGGGGAATTCTGCATCATTGTTGAAGGGGCATCCTTTGAAGAGGAAGAAGAGGATCCATTCTGGTGGACACACTTATCCGTTATCGAACATGTAGAACATTACATGGAAAAAGAGGCTATGAAGAGCAAGCAGGCGATTAAACAAACATCCATGGATCGAAAACTATCCAAACGAGAGGTCTACCAGGCTTACCATGTGCATGAATAAAGAAATCCCTTACTGCCAGGCCTGTGAACAGTAAGGGATTTTATATTACAACATATGTCTAGTTGTTTGATTCTCTTTATTAACCAATGTCGTCACTCTTTATTTATTTATTTATCTATTTAAGATTTTGCTGCAGTTCTTGCAAGAGAATTTGTGCGCCTTCTTTACTTAACACAAGATTGCCATTTGCTAGTTTCATATTTTCATCAGAAACTTCCCCCGTAACATGGCAAGTCATGTTAGGCTTGTACTTTTTAAGGACGATGCGATCATCATCAACATAAATTTCCAAAGCGTCCTTCTCATTAATTCCTAATGTACGACGTAGTTCGATCGGAATTACCACACGACCTAACTCGTCAACTTTACGTACGATACCTGTAGATTTCATTTTTCTGTCTCCCCTCAATCAAAAGTTATTTCGTCATGTTTCGACATATGTCTCGCCATTATAGTACCAACCATTCCCAAACGTGTCAATTACTTATAACCGATGTTTATTTCCAACTTTACATACCGGTTAGGGTATTTTGGGCGGTGTCACTGAGTACCTGAGCAGGCCTGTGCGAGTAATAGAAACTCTCTACTCTACCAAAAATGGTTGAAATAACCATCTTTTGATTACACTTAATTTTACCAAAGTAATGACAGATGTGAAATGTTCAATCTTAACTTTTTTTTGACAGTTATCCAATTCTTTCGGTATATTTTAATGTTAGGAATGGAAATAAAGTAGATAAATCGATAAAATGTTACAATAGCCATTATGAATGAATAGAAGCTTACACAGCTTGGAATTTCAGAGGAGGGAAAATAATGCCTGAGGAAAAGAAGACCTTTTACATTACTACGCCGATTTATTACCCTAGCGGTAATCTGCATATCGGACATGCTTACACGACTGTAGCCGGTGATGCTATGGCAAGATATAAACGATTGCAAGGATATGAAGTCATGTATTTAACCGGTACTGATGAGCACGGACAGAAAATTCAGCGTAAAGCAGAGGAACAAGGGGTGCAGCCCCAGGCTTACGTGGATGAGATTGTCAGTGGCATTAATGATTTATGGGATAAACTCGACATTTCTTACGATGATTTTATTCGTACCACCCAAGATCGTCATAAAGAAGTCGTAACGAAAATCTTTGATTACTTAATGAAAAAAGGCGATATCTATTTAGATGAATATGAAGGCTGGTATTGTACTTCCTGTGAATCCTTTTTCACAGAACGTCAGCTTGATGATGGTCACTGCCCAGATTGCGGCGGTCCAGTCGAAAAGGTTAAAGAAGAATCCTACTTCTTTAAAATGAGTAATTACGTAGATCAATTGCTTGAATTCTATGAAAACAATCCTTCGTTCATACAGCCAGAAAGCCGAAAAAATGAAATGATCAATAACTTCATTAAGCCTGGCCTCGAAGACCTGGCGGTTTCCCGCACGACTTTCGACTGGGGAGTAGAGGTTCCAGGTAACGCAAAACATGTTATTTATGTGTGGATTGATGCGTTAAGTAACTATATTTCTGCTCTAGGGTTCGATACAGAAGACGATGAGCGCTATCAGAAATTCTGGCCAGCTGATGTTCAGCTTGTAGGAAAGGAAATTGTACGCTTCCACACGATTTACTGGCCTATCATGCTCATGGCTCTTGATCTTCCACTTCCGAAAAAAGTCTTTGCCCACGGCTGGATTTTGATGAAAGACGGAAAAATGTCTAAATCTAAAGGGAATGTGGTAGACCCTGTCCAGCTAAGTGAACGTTATGGTCTCGATGCACTTCGTTACTACCTGCTTCGTGAAGTTCCATTTGGATCGGATGGTGTCTTCACTCCGGAAGCATTCGTAGAACGGACTAACTATGACCTGGCCAATGATCTCGGGAATCTACTCAATCGCACGGTAGCTATGGTTAGTAAATACTTTGATGGTCAAATTCCTGAACTTTCCCTTGGTGAAGACGAATATGATCAGAGTCTGGAAAAGCTTGCGCTTGAAACTCGCCTTAATGTAGAGAACGCTCTTGAGAACATGGAGTTCTCAGTAGCTCTTTCCGATTTATGGAAGTTTATTAGCCGTACGAATAAATATATTGATGAGACGCAGCCGTGGATCCTGGCTAAAGATGAAAGCAAGAAAGATCGTCTTGGTAATGTTATGGCTCACCTCACAGAGTCCTTGCGTCAGATTGCGGTTATGCTTCAGCCGTTCTTAACTCGTACACCTGAACGTATTTTCACACAGCTTGGTGTAAAAGAAGAAGCACAGAAAACGTGGCAGAGTCTTAGCGAATTTGGCGCGATTGAAGCGGGCACAGCCGTTCAAAAAGAAGACCCGATTTTCCCACGCCTGGATGCCGAAGAAGAGACACAGATTATTAAAGATATGATGAAAAAGCCTGCTGCTCCCAAGGAAGAAGAGCAGGAAGAGAAGCCGGACACAGATGAAGTCACCATCGATGATTTCATGAAGCTGGATTTTCGTGTGGCGGAAGTCGTGAAGGCAGAGCCAGTGAAAAAAACCGATAAGCTATTAAAGATTCAGCTGGATCTTGGTTATGAAAAACGCCAGGTTATTTCCGGTATCGCTGAACACTATACTCCGGAGCAACTCGTTGGAAAAAAAGTAATCTGCATCACGAATTTGAAACCTGTGAAGCTTCGCGGCGAACTATCTCAAGGAATGATTCTAGCCGGTGAAGATGATCAAGGAACACTGTCCTTAGCTTCCGTTGATCAAACGTTAAGCAATGGCACTAAAGTGAAATAACTGAAGTAATGACAGAAAGGGAGAGCCGGACTAAGCTTTCCCTTTTTGTTATCAAATGAAGAAGAAAGGGGATTTCTATGCTTTTTGATACACATGTCCACTTAAATGCGGATCAATTCGAGGAAGATTTGGAAGCTACCATACAACGCGCCAATGAAGCGGGAGTAGAGTATATGACGGTCGTTGGCTTTGATCATAAAACGATCCCTAAAGCTATTGAAATTGCTGAAAGCCATGAGAAAATTTATGCGGCCGTCGGCTGGCACCCTGTTGATGCCGTTGACTTGTCAGACAAGGAGCTTAAGTGGATTGAAGAACTCTCTTCTCATCCTAAGGTTGTTGCAATAGGAGAGATGGGTCTGGATTACCATTGGGACAAGTCTCCAGCAGATGTTCAAAAAGAGGTCTTTCGAAAACAAATCCGTCTGGCTAAGAAAGTGAAGATGCCCATTATTATTCATAATCGTGAAGCGACTGATGATATCGTGGAAATATTAAAAGAAGAAGACGCTTCTGAAGTAGGAGGAATCATGCATTGCTATAGCGGCCCGGTTGAGACGGCCCGGGAATGTATAGACATGAACTTTATGATTTCTCTCGGAGGTCCGGTCACCTTTAAAAATGCCAAGCTGCCGAAAGAAGTGGCTAAAGCGATAGACTTGAAGCATATGCTGGTAGAAACAGATTGCCCATTCCTTGCCCCTCATCCTAATCGAGGCAAGCGCAATGAGCCGGCATACGTAAAACTTGTGGCCGAACAAATAGCTGAGTTAAAAGAAATCACCTTTGAAGAGGTGAGCGAAGTGACGACTTCAAACGCTCTTCAATTTTTTGGTATTAAATCATAATACAGGGTCAATTGTTACAGAAATACCTCTTATTTGTACTGGAACTGTAACATGACTGTTATGTTAATTATTCATAGGAAATTGCATAATAAAGAAGCCAGCTTTACCCAAGCTGGCTTCTTTTTTTATTTGCTCTGTAAAATTACCTTTTCGAATACTACATAGAAGCTCCCGATAGTGGAAAACTTCGTTTCAAGATATTGTTTTATGAGGAAGGTCCTCCGAGGAGATCACCGTTCTCCTATAGGAAAGCGAGTTATTTCCCCATTAGCCCTTCTCTACATATCGTCACGGATCCAACTTATCTCGAAACGGAGATTTCTACAATCCGGCCTTATTGTGGAAGAAGGACCTTTGAATTTGGATACATTCATAAAAACTCAATATGAGGAAGAAGGATGAACATGAAGACGAACCCGTTCCAATCAGTGATGAGGTATAAGGAAACATGGATACTTGTACTAACTATTATAAGTTTGTGCTTTATATCAATGGTAACGTATGAAGCTACTAAAGCTTCTGTACAACTCACAGAAAACGGCAAGTCTGAAGTCATTCGTACTCATTCTAATACGGTCGGTGATCTGCTGACTGAACTGGAAATAAAAGTCCAGCCTACTGACGAACTTTCACATAAACTCACACAACCCGTTACATACGGGATGGACATTCAGTACATAGCTTCTAAATCCTTGTCCATAGCTATGGATGATCAACCGGCAAAGAATTATCATACAACGGCTGCTACAGTGGGGGAGTTTTTTGAAAAAGAAGGGCTGAGTTTCCAAGAGCACGATCTAATCTCGCATTCTGAACCAGCCTCTATTAAAGATGACATGCAAATAACGGTAAGACAGGCTATTCCTGTCGTTATAGACGATGGCGGCAATGAAAAAGAAGTATGGACTACAGCGTCAACTGTTGAAGAGGTGCTAAACCAGCAGAAAATAACCCTTTCCCCCTTAGATGAATTAAAGCCTGCTCTCAATGAACCGTTAGCAGCGGACATGCCTGTACGTGTGATACGGGTTGAGAAAGTAACAGATTATAAAGATAAGAAGATCGATTATTCTGTAGAAACCCGGAAAGACGATTCGCTTCCGAAGGGAGAAAAACGTACGTTACGTGATGGAGAATACGGACTAATCACCCAAAAATATGAAGTGACTCTTAAAAACGGTGAGGTAGCGGCTCGTGAATTGCTGGAAGAGACGGTAGAAAAAGAAAGCCGGAATCAAGTGGTTGCTATTGGGACAAAAGCAGAAAAAGGTAAGAAAGTGTCTGATGCTGAGCACGCTGGCCGTTCTCTCCGTACAGCCAGTCAATCTGCACCTAATGAACCCGTTCAAAAGGAAATCTCAAAAAAACCTTCGAATCGCTCAACATCCGAAGAAGTAACGGCAGCTTCTAGGGACAGTCAAAGTAATAAAGAAGAGACGCTTTATATGCATGCTACTGCATACACTGCCCAATGTACAGGCTGCTCAGGAGTAACCGCTACCGGGATAAATCTAAACGGCAATCCAGATAAAAAAGTGATAGCTGTAGATCCCGATGTGATTCCGTTGGGAAGCCGTGTCTGGGTAGAAGGCTACGGGTATGCTATAGCAGGGGATACCGGTGGTGCGATTAATGGTAAACGTATAGATCTTTTCGTTCCAGATAAGGAACAAGCACTGAGCTTCGGCCGTCAGCAAGTTAAGGTCAAAGTTCTGGACTAAGCAGAGGCATCCTTCCTCTGCTTTTTTTCCGTTATACACTCGTGGTATGCTATGAAAAGATTAATTGAGGTGAATAAACAGGAGGAAATAAAGTTGAAAATAAAAGAAGTGATTGTAGTGGAGGGAAAAGATGATACCGCAAGAATTCGTGAAGCCGTGGAGGCCGACACCATTGAAACGAATGGATCTGCTATTGACGAAGAGGTGTTAGAGCAGATCAGCCACGCTCAGGCTAAACGAGGGGTTATCATCTTTACGGATCCTGATTTTCCAGGAGAGCGGATTCGACACATCGTAGATCAATACGTTCCTGGCTGCAAGCATGCTTTTTTACCTAAGCATTTGGCACGTGCCAAACGTGATAAAGGGGTGGGAATTGAACATGCCACTGTAGATGATATTCAGGAAGCTTTGGGCTCTGTGTATGAACTAATGGAATTCTCCGAAGGTTACATTACCAAAGAGGATTTAATTGATTATGGCCTGATTGGAGGGCCGTCTGCCAGAAAACGGAGAGAAAAATTAGGAATTGAACTTCATATTGGCAAAACCAATGGGAAGCAGTTGCTGCGCCGGTTAAATATGTTTCAAATCACTGCAGAGCAATTAGAAGAGGCGATGCAGCGTATCATAGAGGAGGAAAGCAATGAATAATAAAGCAGTCGCTACACCCACGCGGACAAAGGAAATATTAGAAACGTATGGATTTTCTTTCAAGAAAAGTCTGGGTCAAAATTTCTTAATAGATGTAAATATATTGAAAAACATTATCGAGCATGCAGGGATTGACCATTCTGTAGGAGTCATTGAAATTGGTCCAGGGATTGGAGCTCTGACTGAACAACTGGCTATTCATGCCGATCGGGTGGCTGCTTTTGAAATTGACCAGCGCCTGCTCCCCATTCTTGAAGATACGCTGAGTGCTTACGATAATGTACACATTATCAACCAGGACATATTAGAAGCTGATGTGACAAGGGTTATTAAAAATACATTTCATGAAGGACAGGAGATTCACGTCGTAGCGAATCTTCCCTATTACATCACTACTCCAATCTTAATGAAACTGCTGATGGATCAGCTTCCGATTGACAGTATCACTGTGATGATCCAAAAAGAAGTGGCCGACCGTATGGCCGCTAAACCAAATACAAAAAGCTATGGTTCGCTTTCTATAGCGGTACAGTATTATACCGAAGCTCATGTATCCATGAACGTACCTAAGACCGTGTTTATGCCTCAGCCTAATGTTGATTCTTCTGTGCTTCACCTTAAAATGCGCGACCAGCCTCCTGTTGAAGTGGAAGATGAGAATTTCTTTTTTGAGATCGCCAGAGCAACATTTGGCCAGCGTCGAAAAACTTTAATGAATAACTTAGCCCGGCATTTTAAAGGTAAAATGGATAAGGAAGAAATTCGACAGCGTCTGCAAAGAGCTGATATTGATCCTGGACGCCGTGGAGAATCATTAACGATGGAAGAGTTTGCTCGATTAGCAAATGTTTTTTATTCAGAATCCATCTAAATGACACAGGGCAGCCAAACTCACATACACTAATGTAGTGCTCTTTGTGAGGTGGGTGAACCATGATAACAAAAGGAGATCTTGTTACAAGAAAGTCGTATCAGCATGACATCATTTTTCGTGTGAAAAATTGTGATAAACCACTTGTTAAACTCATGGGAGAACATATCCGCTTAGAAGCGGATGCGCCACTTGAGGATTTAGAAAAAGTGAGTGGAGACGAATACCACAGAAGAAAAGTAGAAGTAGATGAACAGGAAGCTTTTTCTTACAGACTCTTTAAACAGGACTATCGGCTTCTAAAAGAGAAACGGGATTCCCAGGCTGAGAGTGGTTATGCTACAGGGAAGGATGCTAAATATTTTCAAATTCCTCCCCGCGTGCTTCATATAGATGGAGACCCTCTCTTTCTGAAGAAATGTATTGCTCTTTATGAAGAGCTGGGAATACAAGTGCATGGTCAATATATGCATGAAAAAGAAATGCCGGAGCAGGTAATGGGGCTTATAGAAAAAGTCCAGCCGGAAATTGTAGTGCTTACAGGACATGATGCCTATTCAAAGACTAAAGGTTCTGTAAGGGAGCTTGAAGCATATCGTCACTCCCGTTTTTTTGTGGAGGCGGTTAGGAATATAAGGCAGAAGTATCCGAATTTTGACCAGATGGTTATCTTTGCAGGAGCCTGTCAATCGCATTTTGAATCTTTAATCAGAGCTGGAGCTAATTTTGCCAGTTCGCCTTCAAGGGTTAATATACATGCAATTGATCCCGTATATGTTGCAGCGCGTGTAGCTTATACTTCCTTTATGGATCACATTAATATTTGGGAAGTCATCCGTAATACAATTAGTGGAGAAAAAGGGCTCGGGGGAGTGGAGACCCGCGGTCTTTTGAGAATCGGTATTCCTTATTCGGAATATTCGGAAGATCCCTCCTAATGACATCAGTTAGTTATATTTGAACGGAAACACTCATATACTCAAATTAACGTGTGTTTGGTCCACACATGTAGAAGACCTGCCTAAAGAAAAGAAAAAGCAAGGTCTTTTTCATTTTTTGAAGAGAGTCACATATTTTTCCTGTTATTGGATAACCTAGCAGAGAACATCTATAAAATTTTTATGTTGACATGGATTTTGACATATTGGTATAATTTATAGTTTTATTTGACTTTGTCCAATCTCTGTGGTACTATAAATAACAGTGAGGTGGAGTGTAGTGGCTAAAACGTTAGTAGAAATCAAACAATCCCTGGAAGGGCAAATTGGCAGACGTCTAACCCTGAAAGCAAATGGTGGACGTCGTAAAACGATTGAACGCTCAGGAATTCTGGCTGAAACATACCCAGCCGTTTTTATTGTTGAACTGGACCAGGAAGAAAATGCTTTTGAACGTGTATCCTATAGCTATGCCGATGTTCTTACTGAGACAGTAGAACTGAATTTCGATGATTTACAGACCTTGGCTCTCGAGCAGTAAACTCCACGTTTGCTGCTTTTTGTTTTTTATAAAGTGGGAACAGCTGTGAGATCATCCAATCTTTTCTCGGATAGCTTCGTTACAAAATCATATACTAACCTTGTCGTAGCTTTAGTGGTTGCGAAAGGAGCTGAAGACGATGGGGCGCAGAAGAAGTATGATGTCCGATTCGTTTAAAGAAGAGATCGCGAAAGAACTTGGGTTTTACGACAAGGTTCAAAAAGACGGCTGGGGCGGTATTACGACACGCGAAGCCGGCAATATGGTGAAACGGGCGATAGAGAAAGCACAAGAACAGATGATAAGAGAACAGCAAAAATAGATCAAAGCTCCCTGAAGCCTATAGAAGCTTCAGGGAGCTTTTTTACATCTGGCCCTGTGTCGCGATTGCATAGGACACTTATTCAACAATAGGGCCGGTTACTGTAAGACTCAGTTTCAAGATATACTGGGTCCGTTGCCAAAAAATGAGAGTTGTTGGGGAAATAACTCGCTTTCCTAGGGGGAACGGTGAGGTTCCTCGCTCGTTTCACTCCCTGCGGGATCTCACCTAGTTCCTTCTCCCATGGGAGTCTCGTCATTTCCCCACCAACTCAGCCGCGGGAGAATAACAGACCCGGCCAGAAGAGAGTATGCTCTCCTTCTTAACTGGTCTTAAATGCTTCTATGACAGGCTATCTTTACATCTTTATAGCATGAATACAGGCTCATATTCCCTTTTTTTTTGGTCATCAAGAAGATATCTTAAGTGGTTTCAAGGTTCTAATTCGGCCAGGTCCGGAGGGGGACGATGTAGACTCCTGCGGGATGAACATGATCGGTGAGATCCCGCAGGGCTGCAAAGCCCGAGGAAGCTCACCTCATGCCCGCGGAAAGCGAAATCGTCCCCCGAAGGACCTTCAGCTCCACCAATATCTCGAAATCAAGTCTTCAACAAACGGTAGCTTTTCTTTAAAATCAACGCAGAGATTACCAAAGTCATGTTGAAGGAGATATGCAAATTTCAGGTCCTCTGCCTAACGCCTTAAAATATGGTACAATGCTTTAAGATAATCTGTTAGGATGAGGTGCTTGAATGCAAATTTTTGAGAAAGCTCCCGCTAAAATCAATTTGTCTTTAGACGTCTTACATAAACGTGAAGATGGGTTCCATGAAGTCGAGATGGTGATGACCACCGTGGACCTTGCTGACCGGATTGAGTTGAACACGTTAGAGGACGGTTCCATACGTGTAGAGTCGGAAAGTCGTTTCGTACCAAATGATGAACGTAACCTTGCGTATCGGGCAGCTAAACTAATGAAAGATCACTATTCAGTGAAACAGGGCGTGCGTATTTTTATTGAGAAAAATATTCCGGTAGCTGCTGGTCTCGCAGGAGGGAGCAGTGATGCAGCAGCTGTACTTCGTGGAGTAAACCGTTTGTGGGGCTTAAATAAAAGTCTGGACGAACTGGCCGTTTTAGGGGCTGAAATAGGATCTGATGTTTCTTTCTGCCTTTATGGTGGAACCGCACATGCGACCGGGAGAGGGGAAAAGGTTACGCCTCTTCCGGCTCCTCCCCCTTGCTGGGTGGTGTTAGCTAAGCCTCCTCTTGGTGTTTCTACCCAGACGGTTTATCAGAATCTGAACCTTGCTGATGCTCATCATCCCAACACCAATGCGATGATTGAAGCGTTAATGGATTATGATTTTGATGCCATTTGTGCGCAGGTAGGGAATACGCTTGAAGGAGTAACTCTCAATCTTCACAGAGAAGTGGGGCAGATTAAAGAGCAGATGCGACAGGCTGGAGCCGATGCGGTGTTAATGAGCGGTAGCGGTCCAACCGTCTTTTCTTTAGTCGATACGGATGCCAGAGCTCAAAGGATTTACAACAGCTTAAAAGGTTTCTGTACGGAAGTGTACGTCGTTCGTATGCTCGGATATCAAGAAAGAACTTGATAAAACCCGTACAAATCTGATATATTTATTATTAATATTCGGATTTCGGGGTGTATTGCCAATGAAAAGAAGTGAACGGTTGGTTGCAATGACTCATTTTATTCTTGATCGGCCACGCGAATTGATTTCGCTGCCATTTTTCTCAGAGAAGTATGATGCGGCTAAATCCTCAATTAGTGAGGATTTAGGGATTATAAATAAAATGTTTCAACATGAAGGTATTGGTTACTTAGAGTCTGTTTCTGGAGCTTCAGGAGGAGTTAAATATATTCCGGCATTTTCTAAAGAGTACAGCGAAGAGTTCGTTCATCAGCTTTGCAGACGATTAGAAGATCCGGAGCGGCTTTTACCTGGAGGTTATTTATTTATGAGTGACATCCTTGGGGATCCCGAAGCAACAAGAAGCATCGGGCGTTTATTTGCTTCTGCATTTAGAGACAGAGATATTGATGCCATTATTACGGTCGCGACAAAGGGCATTCCGCTTGCCTATGCCGTTGCGTCTTATTTAAATGTCCCGGTTGTGATTGCAAGGAGAGATCCCAAAGTTACCGAAGGATCTACTCTTAGCATTAATTATGTGTCCGGCTCAACGCGGAAGATTCAGACCATGGTTTTAACAAAACGATCTCTAAAAGAAGGCTCTAAAGTTTGTATTATAGATGATTTTATGAAAGCTGGAGGAACGATCAGCGGAATGAAGAATCTTCTCAATGAATTTAACGCTGAGGTGGTCGGTATCGGCGTTTTAGCCGAAGCAGAAGATGAGGATGAAGAACGAGTGGTGGATGACTACATCTCGCTTGTTCAAATCCTGAATGCAGATGACCGCAAAGGTTCCATTGAAGTTATTCCTGGAAATCTTCTTAATTATTTATAGTGTCTCAAGAAAGTCCTGACTTCATAGTTCGGGACTTTCTTTTTTTGGTTTGAAAGAAAAATTAAGGAAAACGAAATTTTTTTATAAAAGTTGCAGGAATTTTTACCGTTTTGTGGAATTTAACTACATAAGTTCTTTTGTAAAAAAGGTGGTGAATGATAATGGAAGTAACTGACGTAAGGCTGCGACGCGTGAATACTGATGGAAGAATGCGAGCAATTGCTTCTATTACCTTAGATCAGGAGTTTGTTGTCCACGACATACGGGTGATTGATGGTAACAATGGGTTGTTTGTAGCGATGCCTAGTAAACGTACTCCTGATGGAGAGTTCAGAGACATTGCACACCCGATTAATTCTGGCACACGTGGAAAAATTCAAGATGCTGTGCTGGAAGCTTATGAGCGTGCTGGCGACGAGGAACAATCAGAAGTGGAATATGAAGAAGCCGGAGCTTCCTAATACTTACGAAGATCAAAGGAGTCTGACCTTATTTTAGGTTAGACTCCTTTTTGATGGGGAAAAACTCTTTTTGTAGAGCTTATTTTGTAAAAGGACGGATTGTTGAAATCAAGAGGATTTTAAGATATTATTCATAATGGATAAATAGGATGGAGGTACGTTCATGACTAACCGATATGCTGTCGTGCTGGCAGCAGGCCAAGGCACTCGCATGAAATCAAAACTATATAAGGTTTTACATCCTGTGTGCGGTAAGCCTATGGTGCAGCACGTCGTTGATCAACTAAATACACTGGAACTTAACGAATTAATTACAGTCGTTGGATTTGGAGCTGAGAAAGTTCAGCATCAACTGGGTGAGGACAGCCATTATGTCGTTCAGGAAGAACAACTGGGGACAGGCCATGCGGTTTTAAAGGCTGAGGATATTCTGGCTGATAAAGAAGGAACAACCGTTGTTGTATGCGGGGATACCCCTTTATTAACAGCCGAGACGCTGCAGAAGCTGCTGGATCATCATGATGAAGAAAATGCTCAAGCCACTATACTTACAGCCCATGCAGATGATCCATCAGGTTACGGACGTGTGATTAGAGGCGGCAACGCGCAAGTAGAGCGAATCGTAGAGCAAAAAGACGCTTCTGAAGAAGAAAAAGCTATCCAGGAAATCAATACAGGTACTTACTGCTTTGATAACCAGAAGCTTTTTGAAGCTTTGCAAAACGTGGCAAATGATAATGCTCAAGGTGAATATTATCTGCCTGACGTCATTGAAATCCTTAAGAACGAATCCGATAAGATCAGTGCTTATCAAACCCCTGATTTCTCAGAGTCACTTGGAGTAAACGATCGAGTGGCGTTATCTAAAGCAGAAAAGTTAATGAAGCAGCGTATTAATGAGCAGCATATGAGAAATGGCGTTACGATAGTTGATCCTGATCAGACTTACATCGGTCCTGACGTACAAATCAGCCGTGATGTTGTCATAGAGCCTGGCTGTGTAATTGAAGGGAACACAATGATCGAGGAGGATGCAATAGTAGGTCCTCATTCATCGATTACGAATTGTTTTGTCGGAAAAGGCACAGTTATTAAACAAAGCGTGGCAGCTGACAGCCATATTGGTGAGCGGGTGCAGGTAGGACCCTATGCTCACATCCGACCAGCTTCTTCGCTTGGCGATGAAGTAAAAGTAGGTAACTTTGTTGAAGTTAAAAAAGCTTCATTCGGAAGCGGAAGTAAAGTTTCCCACCTTAGTTACATCGGGGATGCAGAGGTTGGAGATGGTGTGAATATCGGTTGTGGTACAATAACTGTGAATTATGATGGGCATAATAAACACTTAACCACGATTCAGGATGATGCCTTCATAGGCTGCAACTCTAATTTAGTAGCACCTGTAACTGTTGGAAAAGGCGCTTACGTAGCAGCGGGTTCTACGATTAATGAGGATGTCCCTGCTGAAGCTTTATCTATCGCTAGAGCGAGACAGACCAATAAAGAAGGTTACGCTGCAAAAATGAAATCGAATAAAAAAGAGTAACGGAGGGTTCAATCCATGGCAACTGGGTATAAGGATTCAAAACTGAAAGTATTCTCACTGAACTCCAATCCTGAATTGGCAAAGGAAATTGCTGAAAATATCGGGGTGGAATTAGGGAAGTGTACGGTAACAAGCTTTAGCGATGGAGAAATTCAAATTAATATCGAAGAGAGTATCCGTGGCTGCGACGTTTACGTTGTTCAATCTACATGCGAACCTGTGAATCAGCACATCATGGAACTCCTGATTATGATTGATGCCTTGAAGCGTGCTTCAGCCAGAACGATTAACATCGTAATGCCTTATTATGGTTATGCGCGTCAGGATCGTAAAGCCCGTGCACGTGAACCAATTACGGCTAAGCTGGTAGCGGATCTTCTGGAAACAGCCGGAGCTTCGCGCGTCCTTATGCTGGACCTTCATGCTCCTCAAATTCAAGGGTTCTTCAACCTTCCTATTGACCATTTAGTAGGAGTTCCGATTTTATCGGATTACTTCGAAGAGAAGAACTTTGAAGATGTGGTTATCGTTTCACCAGATCACGGCGGTGTAACGCGTGCTCGCAAAATGGCCGATCGCTTAAAAGCGCCAATCGCCATTATTGATAAGCGACGTCCTCGCCCGAATGTTTCTGAAGTTATGAATATTGTGGGGAATATTGAAGGGAAAACGGCCATTATCATTGATGACATTATTGATACAGCAGGAACGATTACATTAGCAGCGAATGCACTAGTTGAAAATGGGGCCACAGAAGTGTATGCATGCTGTACTCACCCTGTACTGTCCGGTCCTGCTATTGATCGCATCGACAGTTCTAAAATTAAAGAGCTGGTCGTTACGAATACTATTCCTCTTGGCGAAGATAAAGCAAGCGAAAAAATCACTGAACTATCCGTTGCCGGTTTAATTAGTGAAGCGATTATTCGTGTTCATGAACGTCAATCCATCAGTAGCTTGTTTGATTAAGAAGTTTATGAGAAAATAGGTTTAACGTTTGAGCGAAACGGGAAAAAGACCAGATGACTGGTATATTATTGGAGGTTGAGTAATTTGTCTATTTCATTAAAAGCATCTCAAAGAAACGAATTAAAACAATCAGTGACACGTGAATTGCGACAAGAAGGTAACGTACCAAGCGTAGTTTACGGGAAAGATAAAGAGCCAATCACTGTTTCTGTTAACAGCATCGAATTGCTTAAAACAGTACGTGATGAAGGTAAGAACGCCATCATTTCCCTTGATATAGAAGGTAAAGACAGTGTAGATGTTATGCTGCACGAATATCAGGTTGACCCTCTAAAAGATGAGTTAATCCATGCGGACTTCTATATCGTGGACATGAGCCAGGAAATGGACGTTGAAGTACCTGTTCACCTTGAAGGGGAAGCAGCAGGAAGTAAAGAAGGCGGCGTCCTTCAGCAGCCGCTTTATGATTTGGCTGTTCGTGCGAAGCCGGCTAACATTCCTGAGGAAATTCTAATTGATGTTTCTGAATTGAACATTGGTGACAGCATTCTGGTAAGTGATATTACATCTTCCCGTGGATATGAAATCACAGAAGATCCAGATACCACGATCGTTGCTGTTACTCCTCCGGAAGAAGTACCGGAAGAGCCTGAAATCGCTGATGAAGATGCTGAGCCGGAAGTCATCAATGAGAAAAGTGATGATGAGGATCAGGATGAAGAAACAGAAGATAAAGAATAATCCTGAGATGAACAAAGGGCGTGGCCAAAAGGCCCGCCTTTTTTCTATGTTAAAGCGCTGTTCTTAAGGGCTGTTTTTCAAGCTCGATATAAACTGACATTATTTTTAATCAACCTTTGTTATACTAAGGAGAGCACGACTATGTTGGATAAAGGAAGTTTGCAATGAAGTGTATAGTAGGTCTTGGAAACCCAGGTAAGAAATATGCAAAAACACGTCATAACATCGGGTTTATGATTCTTGATGAGCTAGTCAAGCAAAATCATTGGTCCTTGGAACAGACGAAATTCCGGGGGATATATACAATAGAACATGTAAATGGTGAAAAAATTCTATTATTAAAACCTCAGACGTTTATGAACCTGTCTGGGGAATCTCTGGTTCAGTTCATGAATTTTTTCGATCTGGAAGCAGATGATATTCTCGTCGTGTATGATGATCTCGATCTTCCGCCAGGAAAGATACGTCTGCGTAAAAAAGGCGGACACGGTGGGCATAATGGGATCCGTAATATTATTGACCATTTAGGTACAAAGGAATTTAATCGTTTACGTGTAGGGGTAGGACGGCCCGACGGCCCTGTTTCCGTCGTGGACTATGTTCTTGGAACGTTTACCAAGCAGGAACAGGACGCCGTATCTGAAAGTATAGAGGCTGCTGTGAAAGCGTGTGAAGCTTGGATGACCCAGCCTTTTAATGAAGTCATGAATGATTTTAACGCGATGTAAA
This sequence comes from Halobacillus sp., assembly GCF_049282395.1. Lineage (NCBI taxonomy): Bacteria > Bacillati > Bacillota > Bacilli > Caryophanales > Bacillaceae > Halobacillus > Halobacillus sp. Next base: position 17,540 of record NZ_JBAPTY010000355.1, read on the forward strand.
TAATGAAGTCTTACCTTGTTTAGTATAAGCTTAATACAAGCCGGCAAAACTAATGACCATCAGCTTTGAAGGAGGATGGAAATGAAAATTCATTATTATTGCCGGCATTGTCAGCGTCAAGTAGGTGAATTAGATGCAAAGCATGTGGATGTATCCCAGTTAGGTTTAGACTTATTAAACGAAGAAGATCATCAGCAAATGGTTCATATGCACGCTAACGGTGATTTAAATATTCGTACGATTTGTGATTCTTGTAAAGAGACCTTGGATCAACATCCACATTATCATGAGTTAGATTTTTTTATTCATTAAATCAAGAGCGGACCTTTTGAAGCGGTAGGCCTTGATGGTGGAGGAGTTCGTTATGCAAGGAATTAAAGATTACTTATATCCCCAGGATGATGTCCATTCAATCATTGAGGGCTTTGAATCAGGGATGAAGGAACAAATGGTTGCAGGATTGTCTGGTGCATCACGGAGTGTAATGATCTCCTTGCTTAAGGAATCATTGGACCGTCCTGTTCTGCTTGTTACCCATCAATTGATTCAAGCTCAGCAGTTGTATGAGGACATGCAAGAACTGACCGAGGAGGGTCAGGTTCAATTATATCCCGTAAACGAACTGATCGCCTCTGAAATTGCGATTGCAAGTCCTGAATTAAGAAGTCAGAGAATTGAGGCCTTGAGCAACTGGCTGAATCAAGATAAAGGGATTCTTATTGTCCCTGTAGCTGCTCTAAAACGCATCATGCCGCCAAAATCCTACTGGGAGCATAATCAGCTCCCTTTTCGTGTTGGGGAAGATATTGAGCTGAACACGTATTTGGAGCGGCTGGTAAGTATGGGTTATGAGCGTACAGAGATGGTAGCTACCCCGGGAGAGTTCTCCCTGCGCGGGGGAATCTTTGATATTTATCCGTTAACGGCAGAATTTCCATACCGGATTGAACTGTTTGATACCGAAGTAGATTCGATTCGGACGTTTGATTCGGAAACCCAAAGGTCGCACGATAAACTGAATGAAGTTACGGTAGGACCTGCCACGGAACTACTGCTCCATAAGGAAGACTTTACGAGGGCGTATCATCGCTTGGAAAATGCTCTCAGCCACTCCCTGAAAAAGTTGACGAAAGCGGATGCAAAAGAAACCTTGAACACCGTGATTGAGCAGGACCTTGACCGTTTGAAAGATCAGGAACGCTTTCAGGAGATGTATAAATACATTGGTTATTTTTATGAAGAGTCTGTAAGTCTGCTAGACTATCTTCCTGAGAATGGATTGATGGTTCTCGACGAGATGAGCCGTATTCAAGAAACCGCTAACCGTCTTGACCAGGAAGAAGCGGAATGGCATCAAAGCTTATTAGAAGCCAACCAGACAGTCCGTGACTTGAACATCTCTTTTGACTGGCAGGACACGTGGGCCAAGATGAAGCATCCTACCCTATATATGTCTGTATTCATGCGACATATTCCAAATACTCACCCTCAGAATGTAGTCAATATTTCAAGCCGTCAAATGCAGCAATTTCACGGGCAGATGAATTTATTGAAGAATGAAATGGAGCGGTGGCAGAAGCAGGATTATTCGGTAATTATTCTGGCTCCTGATCACAACCGTAGCGAAAAGATCCAGTCGGTATTAGAGGATTATGATATGGAAGCTGTGATCTCTAAATCAGACGTTAAACTGCCTTTAGTGAAACCGACAATCGTCACCGGGAATATCAGCAGTGGCTTTGAATGGCCTATGCATAAATTGGCCGTTCTCACCGAGAATGAACTGTTTAAAACCCGTACGGCCAAGCCCAAACGTAAGCAGAAGCTTTCCAATGCTGAACGCATCAAGAATTACCAGGAGCTTAAAGTGGGAGACTATATCGTCCACGCTAATCACGGGATTGGTAAATACTTAGGTATAGAAACACTTGAGATGAATGGCAATCATAAAGATTTTCTAATGGTTAATTATTCAGGTAATGATAAGCTGTATGTCCCGATCGACCAGATTGACCTTATTCAAAAATATGTGGGTTCTGAAGGGAAAGAGCCTAAAATATACAAGCTCGGTGGCAGTGAGTGGAATAAAGTCAAGCGCAAGGTTCAATCTTCAGTAGAGGATATCGCCGATGACTTAATTCAGCTTTACGCAGAACGGGAAGCTTCTAAAGGTCACGCGTTCAGTGAGGATGGCGAAATGCAAAAAGATTTTGAGATCGCTTTTCCTTATGAAGAAACCGAGGACCAGGTGCGTTGTATAGAAGAAATTAAGGAAGATATGGAACGTATTCGACCTATGGACCGCTTGTTATGCGGAGATGTCGGATACGGTAAAACGGAGGTAGCGATCCGCGCCGCCTTTAAAGCGATCTATGAAGGCAAACAAGTGGCGATCCTTGTACCTACTACCATATTGGCTCAGCAGCATTATGAAACCCTTCAGGAGCGCTTCCAAGGGTTTGGTATTAACCTGGGATTAATGAGCCGCTTCCGCACGCGCAAGCAGCAAAAAGAAACGACAGACAGGCTTAGAAAAGGATTAGTGGATATTATCGTGGGCACCCACCGGATTCTTTCAAAGGATGTTCAATTTAAAGATCTGGGTCTGCTGATTGTAGACGAAGAGCAGAGGTTTGGCGTGAAGCACAAAGAAAAAATCAAACAGCTGAAGCATAATGTGGATGTTCTGACATTAACAGCAACTCCAATTCCTCGAACACTTCATATGTCGATGCTCGGCGTCCGCGATTTATCGGTTATTGAAACACCGCCTGCGAATCGTTTTCCTATTCAAACGTATGTCCTGGAATATAATCCAATTTTCCTGCGGGAATCGATTGAAAGAGAAATGGCACGCGGCGGCCAAGTCTTTTTCTTATTTAACCGTGTGGAAAATATCGAACGGATGGCTCAGGAAATCGCTGCGCTCGTCCCCGAAGCCCGCGTAACATTCGCTCATGGGCAAATGAATGAAACGGAGCTTGAGAATGTCATGTTTTCCTTCCTTGAAGGGGAATATGATGTACTTGTGAGTACCACCATTATCGAAACAGGAGTCGATATTCCTAATGTGAATACGCTTATTGTTTACGATGCAGATCGTATGGGTTTAAGCCAGCTTTATCAACTTCGCGGTCGCGTAGGCCGTTCGAACCGCGTGGCTTATGCTTACTTTACCTACCAACGGGATAAAGTACTGACGGAGGTAGCTGAAAAACGTCTCCAGGCTATTAAAGAATTTACTGAATTAGGCTCAGGTTTTAAAATTGCCATGCGAGATCTTTCGATACGAGGAGCAGGTAATTTACTGGGGTCTCAACAACACGGATTTATTGATTCAGTAGGGTTTGATATGTATTCTCAAATGCTGAAGGATGCTATTGAAGCGAAAAGACAAGGTAAAGAACCGGAAGCAGTCCAGCCGTTCCAGCCAGAATTGGATATGATGATGGATGCTTATATTCCTGGCACATATATTCAGGATGAAAAGCAGAAGATTGATATGTATAAACAATTCCAGGCAGTGGAATCTGTAGAAGACGTGCATGATTTACGTGATGAATTGATTGATCGCTTCGGAGATTATCCGGAAGAGGTGGAAAACTTATTCAGGGCTACTTCCATTCGTCTCTTTGCTAAACAGGCACGGATTGAATCCATTACGGAGAAGAAAAGGAAGCTTGAAATGGTCATGGATTCAGACCAAAGCCAGCTGATTGACGGAGCGAAGCTGTTTGAGTACGCCAATAAATATGGTCGTATCGTACAGTTAGGCACGGAAGATAACCAGTTAAAAGTCACCTTTAAATGGGATCGTCAGCCGCAGGCAAAGCGTTATGAGATTGTTGAGGAGTTCTTAAGTCAACTTCCAACCATGATTCGTGAAACGACTACAGCTTAAATAGAATAGAGGTCTTCCAAGCAGGAAGGCCTCTTTTTTTGTGCGCTCTTTAGGGAAGATTCAAGTTAAAATTTGCAAGAAAACGGAATTATTATAAAAAAATCCATACCAAGGGTGTATAGGTTTTTTATGCTGTACCATACTATCCTTAATCACCCGCTTATTCTCCATGCGCTTCATAAGGAAAATAACAGGAATATCATCACAGAAAGGGAGGCAGCATAAGAATGAAAGCAACTGGTATTGTACGCCGTATTGATGATCTGGGGCGTGTGGTTATTCCAAAAGAAATTCGCCGCACGTTAAGGATTCGTGAAGGAGACCCTCTGGAGATTTTTGTGGACCGCGAAGGTGAGGTTATTTTAAAGAAATACTCGCCCATCAGTGAGCTTGGTGATTTTGCGAAGGAATATGCAGAAGCTCTTAGTGAAGCCTTAGAAGTCCCTGTAATGATTTGTGACCGAGATGAGTATATAGCCGTAGCTGGTGTAACGAAAAAAGATTACCTGAACCGATCCATTGGTTCAAAAATTGAGCAGGTGATGGACACAAGAACGATGAGTTATGAAAAACACCCAGCACCGATAGAGTTTACCCGCGGCCAAGAAGAAGATGTCATTTCTTATATCATTCATCCTATAATCGCCCAGGGAGATCCCATCGGTTGTGTAGCAGCTTTCAATAAAGAAGGTTCACCTATCGAAGAAGGATCAAATAAAGCAGTCCAAACAGCAGCCAGTTTTTTAGCGAAGCAAATGGAATAGGTGAAGGGTCAGGTCCGTATAGGTAAAGGATCTGACCTTTTTGTATGATATAATGGATTCGTTTACTATCATACAAAGAAGAAAGGTATAGCTATGAGCAATCATTCCTCCCCCTCTGTGCTGAAGGGTGCATTTATATTAACGGTTGCTGGACTTCTGAGTAAAATACTTAGCGCAGGCTATCGAGTGCCTCTTCAAAATATAACTGGAGATTTGGGTTTTTATATTTATCAGCAAGTGTACCCAATTCTCGGGCTCGCTATTGTATTATCACTCTATGGATTTCCTGCCGCTATTTCGAAGCTTGTTTCGGAAATCACAGAAGAAAAACGTTCCCTTTCCGTACCTTCCTTCTATCTTCCTGTCTTTTGCTGGCTGATGGGGATATGCGGAAGTATTTTTATAGTAGGTTTTACACAGGCTCCATTGATAGCAGATATAATGGGTGACGACAAGCTTATCCCATCGTTAAGATCTGCTTTTTGTGTGTTTTTAATCGTTCCTTTTGTTTCATTGTTTCGCGGAGTTTTTCAAGGAATCAATCAAATGAAACAGACAGCCGTTTCGCAGGTAATCGAACAGATCATACGGGTCACCATCATCATTTTGACGGCTGTTTTAGTGATGAAGCGGGGAAGTATGTATGCCATTGGAATTGGAGCATCCGCTGCTTCATTTCTCGGAGCCTTGGGAGCTTTCATGGTCCTGGCAGCTTATTTTAAGAATTCGCATAACTGGACTTATAAACGTTGGTCTTCCTCCTTTTCATACATAAAACCTATTTTCTTTTATGGTCTGTTTATCTGTTTTAATTACATGCTTTTATTGTCTTTTCAAATGGTTGATGCTTTAACACTGATCCCAGGTCTACGCCAGGCGGGAGTGGATTTGGAAGCGGCTCGAATCTGGAAAGGGATTTTTGATCGCGGTCAGCCTCTGATTCAACTGGGGACGGTTCTTGCTTCTTCAGTCGCGTTAGCTGTGATTCCATCTGTTACGAGAACCCGTTTCATGAAAAACCGGAAAGAAGTTGAAAGGTACGTGTTTGCCTCAACCAAATTCAGTTTAATCATCGCACTAGGGGCTGCAGTCGGATTAATTATTTTGTTCCCATCCATTAATGCTTTGTTCTTCCAAGATACGGAAGGGACAGGACCTCTTAGAATATTAATGCTTGTTATTCTTTTTAGTTCGGTTTCCATCACCACCTCTTCTGTACTGCAGGGATTAGGTTATGTCAGTCATACAGCGGTTATTGTCATAAGCGGGGTAGTCGTGAAATATCTTATGAACGCGTGGCTGATCCCCGTTTATGAATTAAAAGGGGCCGCTTTTGCTACGATAATAGCTGCCGCTTTTGTTTTATTTGGAAATATCGTAATCTTAGGGAAAGATTACTCAATAAGAAAATGGGCAGGATTACCCTGGGTAGCTTTACTTGCTGCTTTAACAGGAATGGCAGGAGTGCTGACTGCAGTCACCAGTATAGCTGGATACGACATTTTTGAGTCCAGCCGGCTTGGACTGTTGGTTTATACGTTAACATTAACAGCAGCAGGAGCCGGTGTATATTTTATACTACTGCTCCGACTCGGGGCCTTTTTCAGCTATGAAGTAAAAGTCCTGCCTTTTCATAAATGGTTGATCCGATTACTTCCGAAAGGGATGAAACAATGAATAGAATTACTGTTGTGGGGCTTGGAGCAGGCGATCTGAATCAATTGCCCCTTGGAATATATCGTTTGTTACAGAATGAAAACCAGCAGATTTTCGTCCGTACATCCGATCATCCTGTGCTTCAGGAATTAAAAAAAGAAGGCCTGCATTTCGAAAGCTTTGACCATGTTTATGAAGAAAAAGCACAGTTTGAAGATGTATATAAAGAAATTGTCCGGCAGCTTGTGGAAGCAGCAGAGCATCAGGATATGGTATATGTGGTACCGGGTCACCCGATGCTTGCTGAAAAAACGGTACAGTTATTAATTGAAAAGAGAAAACAAGGAAAAGTGGACCTTCGCATAGAAGGGGGTCACAGTTATCTGGATGCTACATTTTCATCTCTGGAAATCGACCCAATTGAAGGTTTGCAGTTTTTAGATGCAACGGATTTGAAGCGGGAAGAGATTCAGTTCCGCAACCATATCATCCTATGTCAGGTTTCTGACGCTGGAGTGGCTTCTGAAGTGAAGTTAACGCTGCTTGAAGACTTACCTCCTGAATATCCAGTCACAGTGGTTACAGCAGCTGGCAGCAAGGAAGAGAAACTAGCCACGGTGCCTCTGGCAGATTTAGACCGGAGCATTAAAGTCAACAATTTAACCAGCGTTTATGTTCCTCCAGTAGAAAAACAAAAACTCAATCATCAATTTGCTCGTTTGAGGGAGATTATTCGTGTCTTGCGTAGTCCGGAAGGCTGTCCGTGGGATCGTAAGCAAACTCACGAATCGCTGCGTAAATATTTGATAGAAGAAGCTTATGAATTCATCGATGCTGTAAACAGGCAGGATGATGAACATATGGTTGAAGAATTAGGAGATGTTCTTCTGCAAGTGATGCTTCATAGCCAAATTGGAGAAGATGAAGGATTTTTCACAGTGGATGACGTAATAGTATCGATAACAGAAAAAATGATTCGTCGTCATCCTCATGTATTTGATGAAGCAACAGCTGAAAACGCTGAAGAGGTAGTTACGAATTGGGAGACAATTAAGATGGAAGAGAAGGGTACGAAACCAGTATCTATTCTAGAATCAGTACCGGCGAGTTTTCCAGGGCTTTTACAGGCAGAAGAATTGCAGAAGAAAGCCGCTAAAGTTGGCTTTGACTGGGACTCTCCAGAACCTGTTATTGAAAAAGTAAAAGAAGAGTGGGAAGAGTTTCAGGAAGCACGTTTGAACAAAGATCAGGAAGAGATGGAGAAAGAATTTGGAGACTGGCTGTTTGCTATTGCGAATTTAGGCAGGCACTATGGAATAAATAGTGAAAATGCCCTACAGCGTACGAATCAGAAGTTTAGAACCAGACTCTTCTCCATGGAGCAAACCGCAGAAACAGGCGGAAAGTCCTTAGCTGATTATGATTTAGACGAGCTGGAGCAATTATGGGTAGATGCTAAACTAAAGCATAAAGGAGCGGAATAATGATGCGCTTAGATAAATTTATGAAAATTTCCCGATTGATTAAAAGACGGACCCTGGCGAAGGAAATCGCAGATCAAGGCCGTATCAGCATCAATGGAAACCAAAGTAAAGCCTCAAGTAATGTAGATATTGGGGACGAGTTAACCATTCAGTTTGGTCAGAAGATTTTAACCATTGAGATTAAGTCGCTTAAGGAAAATGTAAATAAAAATGAAGCGGCGTCTCTGTATGAAATCAAAAAAGAAGAACCAGTCAAATAATGAACAACAAACCACTGCATAATCACGCAGTGGTTAGTTGTTTTTTAGCTCGTATAAAGTTTTTGTTGAGTTCACATTAAAGACTTAACGATAGGGCCGGATAGTTGAAGACTCGACTTCGGGATATCTTTGGTCCGTTACTTAATATAGAGGAGGGATGGCTACGGAAACAACTCGCTTTCCTGCGGCCCTACAAGACGTAGGGTCGATCGACGTTGCCACAGGACGTGGCGACTTTAGTCGATCCTCCTTTTACCAGAAGCCTCCTCAGTCGCTGTCACTCCCTGTGGGGTTCTTATCAAGCAAACAGTGTGTTAGGTGGTTTCGAGTTTCTGATTCGGCCAGGTCCGTAGGGGGACGATGAAGACTCCTGCGGGATGAACATGATCGGTGAGATCCCGCAGGGCTGTTAAGCCCGAGGAAACTCAGCACATGCCCGCGGAAAGCGAAATCGTCCACCGGAGGACCTTTCGCTCACCAATATTTCGAAACTGAGTCTTACAGAAACGGGAGCTTTTGTTTCATAACAAGGGTTTAGGGGTGCTGTTTGTTTTCTACCTAGGAATGTAAACTTCTTTTCTGACTGACTTTCCACGTTCTAAATGCCCCTTTCTTCTCATAGTTTGTACTAGAGAAGGAGGCGGTACAGATGGAAGGTTACGATAAAAACCAGAACTTGCGCAGCCAGCCGCAGGTCGAGCATAATGTGAAAATATGGAACAGAAGAAACATAGAAATTTCAGGCGTGAAAGAAGTCGACAGTTTTGATAGCGAGGAATTTCTTCTTCAGACTTCCATGGGTTACTTAGTGGTCAGAGGCCAGAATCTCCAAATGAAAAATTTAGATCTTGACTCAGGTCTTGTATCCATTAAAGGGAAAGTATATGACATGTCTTACTTGGACGAGCATCAAGGGGAGAAAGCTAAAGGATTATTTAGCAAGCTCTTCAAATGACGCTTACAACCCAATTCGTTACCATCCTTTCGATGATAGCGGGGGGAATATTCGTAGGTGCTTCTTTTGACACATTTGAACGTCTTTTCCATAGAAGGAATAAGAAGAGCTGGTTTGAAATCATCTATCAGCTTACCTTCTGGATTTTTCAAGCCGCTTTTCTTTTTTATCTTTTATATTTAGCTAACTATGGGGAACTGCGTGTCTATGTGTTTTTAGCGGTGTTATGCGGGTATGCAGCTTACCGCGCCTTACTTCAATCAAGTTACATGAAAATGCTTGAAGTATGGATCCGGGTGGTTACCTCTATTTTACGTGGCATAAAGAAAATATTCTTCCATTTAATTTTTATCCCGTTAAAATCCATCTTCTTCCTAATTATCACTTTACTTATTGGTATTTTTAAGATACTTTTAAAAGGTATATTCTTATTATTTCTTGTCGCATTTTATCCAATTAAGGTTATTTTTCGATTGATTTGGCGATTATTGCCGAAAAACACGAGAAATTACTTAAGGCGTTTAGCAGGGTTTTTGGATAAAATCAAGAATATAGGGATCAATTGGTTTAAAAAATTCCGTAAGTAAAGGAGGACGAACGCAAATGGCAAAAACACAATCGGAGTCAGTAGCTCGCTTAGATTCTACATACATGAAGCACTACGATGCGTACATGGAAAGACACCAGAAAAAGAAAAAGCGACTAGTTCGCCGTCTTGTCATGTTTGCCCTTTTAGTGATGATCGTTGCTGGCTCTATGGTGATTTACCATGTCAACCAACAGTCTCTGTACGCGGATAAGCACCAGAAGTACGAAGAACTTCAACAGGAAATGAGCACGTTGGAAAAAGAACAAAAAGATTTGAATGAGGAAATCAAGCTATTGAATGATGAAGAATACGTTCTGCAAATTGCCAGAACCAATTATTTCTATTCAAAAGAGGGCGAAATCATATTTAAAATGCCAAATGAAGACCCTTCATATTGACACCCTTTTCAAAGCTTATATATAATATGTAAGAAGGATATTTTTATCGAAATTTTAAGGAGGAGCATTTTTTTTATGTCAATTGAAGTAGGCAGCAAGCTGAAGGGTAAGGTAACAGGTATCACTAATTTCGGAGCGTTCGTTGAACTCCCCGAGGGGAAGACCGGTCTCGTTCACATTAGTGAAGTTGCCGACAACTATGTAAAGGACATTAATGAACACTTAAGCCAGGGCGATGAGGTGGAAGTGAAAGTCATTAATGTTGGAGATGATGGGAAAATTGGTTTGTCCATCAAAAAAGCGAAAGAAAACCAACAAAGCCAGAGTCGTCGTCCTCAAAAGCCTCGTAAACCGGCTGAATCTTTCGAACAGAAGATGAACAGGTTTATAAAGGATAGCGACGAGCGTCTAGCATCACTGAAAAAGCACACGGAATCCAAACGTGGAGGTCGAGGTGCTAAAAGAGGATAGCTTGCTGTCTAGGACAATGAGTAAAAGATGCACGTTTTAATATAAACCAGCTCCCAAAAAATAGGAGCTGGTTTTTTCTTGTCTATATTGTGTTATTATAGCTTGAAATTAACTTTCATAGGAGGATGGGCATTGAATAGGCATGATTTCATATCACCTAATACAGCACCATCCCGGGAGCTGCATAAAAAAGCACAAGAAGTGATCCCTGGAGGAGTCACGCTAACATTAAACATATAGATCCTCATCCAATCGTTACGGAAAAGGGAAACCGGAAGTAAGCTCTATGATGTAGATCAAAATGAATATATTGATTACTTACTAAGTTATGGAGCTTTAATTGCAGGGCATGGACACCCGGCTGTTTTTGATGCGGCTATGGCCTATGCCGGTAAGTCGAAAATCGCCAAGTTTGAAGGGCGCTATCACGGAGGTTATAATCAGGTGCTCATGAGTGTGAATCCAGATCACGGAGCAGCAGGGGCTTCACCTTCGCCAAATGCTGCACCCGAATCTTTAGGAATTCCGGATTACTACAGCAGAATACAGTAGTCCTTCCTTTTAACGATTTAGACGCCACTGAGAAGATTTTAAGACAAAGAGCCGATGAAGTACCTGCAATCATCATGGAACCGGTACAGGGAGGTTTCATACCTGCTGATCAAACATTTATAGAAGGGGTAAGAGCTCTGATGGAAGAACTTGGGGTCCTGTTAATTTTTGATGAAGTTAAAACGGGTTCCCGGTTAGCTCTTGGAGGAGCTCAAGAAAGCTACGGGGTAACCCCGGATCTCACAGCACTTGGAAAAGTGCTTGGTGGAGGATTTCCAGTAGGGGCGATAGGCGGAAAAAAAGAAATTATGGATATTCTTTCTCCAGCTGGTTCGAGAGATATCTTAACAGCAGGAGCAGATCAGCGAGCAAAGCATGATACTTTATTCCATAGTGGCACCTATAATGGTCATCCTACCGTTTTGGCTTCCGGTCTGGCCACTATTGAACTATTGGAAAAAGACCGCACGTTGGAAGATTTATTTGATAAAACCAACCGCCTCAGAAACGAGCTGGAAGAATTGTATCAAGCTTATAACATCCCGATGCAAACGGTTGGGCGAGGGAGTATTTTTAATATTATTCTGGCAGAGGATTCTATTAAGAATTACCGTGATTTAAAGAAAGCAGACACTTCCTTACGAAAAGAGCTGGATTACGAGCTATTAAATCTGGGAATCTACACAAAACCTCTTAACCGCTACTCTCTTTCCACGGCTCATAGTGAAGAAGATCTGAAGCGCACAGTAGAAGCTCATAAACAAGCGATTGAAAACGTTGTGAAGTGATAGTAGTTGGGCTAACCATTCTTTTTTCCATGAGTATTTGCTGAGGCAAGAAAACTTCCGGGTTGTTATTAAGGTTAAGCTCCCGTTTGTGTAAGACTTAGTTTCGAGATAATTGTTAGGAGAAAGGCCCTGCGGGGGACGATTTCGCTTTCCGTGGGAATGCGCGGAGCCTCCTCAGGCTTCGCCTTCCGGGGTCTCCCCTGTCATTTTCATCCCACAGGAGTCTTCATCGTCCCCCTCCGGACCCGGCCGAATTAGAGACTCGAAACGGGTTCGTCCTTCATCCGCTTGAGAAGAAGTAACCATATGGGCGTAAATACTTTTTTAGGCTGGAACTATGCGAGATAGTCTTTTTTCAGGCAGGTTCAGGAGGAGGAGGAAATTCTCTCTCCGAAGGGTCCGTTCCTCCTAATAAAGGTGGGCTGGTGGGGAAATGGCGAGACTCCCATGGGAGAAGGGACTAGGTGAGATCCCACAGAGAGTGAAACGAGCGAGGAAGCTCACCGTTCCCCCATAGGAAAGCGAGTTATTTCCCTACCAGCCCTTCTCCATAACAACATAACGGATCCAAATTATCTCGAAACTGAGTCTTCAACACCCGGCCCTATTGCGTAATAAGGCTCTTAAGAAAAATTAACAATAAATTTAAACATAGCCTTTTAAATAAAAAAAGTGGACCCTTCCTTAATTTTAAGGAAGGGTCCACTTTGTTAGGACAAGAATGTTTCGATGACCCGTACGGGATTCGAACCCGTGATACCGCCGTGAAAGGGCGGTGTCTTAACCACTTGACCAACGGGCCTTATATGTAGGCCATTTTTTTGCAGCCATTTAAT
>NZ_JBAPTY010000356.1:0-3176 GCF_049282395.1 Halobacillus sp.
ACATGCGTAATGTCTTTGGTGGATTGTTCGGTATGAATGTTAAGAACGAAGTGGTCATCGAAGGTCACAATGCCAACCCTGACCAAGCAGAAGAAATTGTACAGGAAGGTCTTGAAAAAGTCGCTCAGCTAGCTTCTGATCTGTCTTACCAAAACGCTTAATGCAAGAAATAAGGTCAGCCTCCAAAAGAGGCTGACCTTATTTGAATCTGTTAAAGTTCTACATTGATATGATTATTAAAAAACTTCTATATATTTGGAAGTTCATTTTTATACTGTCTTATTCCACTAACTTAATATAGAGATAATAAGAAGGATCGAATAATCCTACAAACAATTTTTCAATAAGCTCCATCTGAAGTTAAAAAATCACTCCACCTAACTAATCGCAGAAAGACCCTGTTTCAGTAAAGACCTCGTTTATGTAAGACTCAAAATAGAGACATTTTAAATTTATAACTAAGCTGGAAACGGCATTCATTTAAAAATTATAAACACACTGGTTATTTAGGTTTTATTCTTTTCACCTAACTTTAATCCGTTAGCAACAACACCCAATAAGCCAGTAATAATAAATACATACATAACAAAAGAGGAGGTTGAGGAAAGAGATTCAGTAAATAACCTAAGTAAGCCAACCGCAAAAATAAGAAAACTACATTAATATATCTAGTCCTCCTAATTAAAATATATTTCTCATTCATTTTTCAACATTATTGAGCAATTGCCCCCAATTCTGGAATAACGAACACAAATACTTATCAGCAGTACCCGATTGGGAAAAACCTTAATTGTTCCTGATTCATTTATAGATGAATTAAAATATTGACTAGTTTCCCGAACGGATCTCTAACATAAAAACGACGAACCCCCCATGGTTCTTCAGTTGGTCCATACTCAATTGGAACACCAGCATCTTTTATGCGAGTGAGTACATAGTCGAGATCATCAACTTCAATTGACAAATCGGGTACTGGTGTGCCAGAACCTCCATCAGATAAAAAACTGATTTGTGTGGCCATTTCCTCATCAGACCCGTAAGTTGCAATAAATCCAAGGTCCATTAATTGATTAAGTCCTAATATTTTTTCGTAAAAGTGTTTTGCTTTGGAAGTGTCCTGCGTTTCAATATTTGCAACAATTCGTTTGACCTTCATTTTTACACCTCCATGGTATTTTGAAGTTTAGTTTTTTCGTTATTCCACAAAATTGCCCATATGTAGAATAGCTTCCGGATTACTATGCCATAAACCTGTGCTGAAAGTAATGAAAGAAATCCACTTTCAGGTCTTCGTGTTTCACAGATTGGGCAAGTGTGACAATCGCTACTTATATATTTTGCCCTTCGGCGTATATCCTTATATTTCCATTTAGAGACAAAGTAAACATCTCTTTATTTCATATAAATTGGATTACCTAATAATTAACTTTAATCTGTATTTAATATTTGCAGTGAACTTCTTATCTTGAAGACAAGCCTCTATTCCTGTAAGACTTGATATTGAGAAACTTCCCAAAGGCAAACGTGAGACTACCAATAAAAAAGGTGCCGGGATTACTCCAAACACCTTCTCTTCCTCTTAATTTGTGTCGCACTTAACCAATGATGCTCTAAGATTGACTCCATACTCCATATATCCCTTCAAACATGTAAGCATATACACCCAGCCTTCTTTGTTGTCTATTAATTGAGGAATAAGGTCATCGCTGTTTTCATCAAACCCCTCTTCCTTAACTTCTACGATTGTGCTGCCTTCTTCTTGAACAAATTTGATGGTGACTTTATGATTTCCTGGCAACTCAAAAACGACTTTCTTATTTTCTTGAATTTCTGTTATGTCTATATCGCCTTGCGCATCATATTCTTCATATCTTAAAGTAATCGTCTTTCCTTCCTCCCATCTTTCAGAGCTTGAAGAAAACCAAAAGTTACCTATTTTTTTGGGATCAACAAATGCCTCAAAAATCTCATTTGCCGGTTTTTGAATTCTCATTTGAGAAAGATTATTCATACCTATTCCACTCACTTTCATTTTTTTTACTAAAGACAGCATCCTTCTTATAAGCTGCCCTAAAACAAACATATCAAACCCAATGATAAGACTACCTATTTTGATATAGTAGGGTCCTTTGATTTTTACGATATCTTCATTCTTCATTTAAAGTATTAACTACTTCATAATAATATCTACCCTACTTCCTAAAAGCAGTGTAATACATTGTAAGCGACTCACCTTCACTAAAGCCCCCTTTTCTTGAATAATGATATTCCTATGTGTTCCTACTGTTTAAAATTCGATATCTAAGATGAGTTACATCAGCCGTTTCTATCACATCTCCTTTTTCCAGTTGAATTTTTTCTGGACCGATAGGATCAAACAGCCGAATCCCTTTACCAAGTAGAACAGGTACCAAGTGAATTAGAATTTCGTCGACTAGGTTGGCTTTAATACATTGTTGAGCAGTAATTGCTCCACCCATCACCTGGACATTATTCTTTTCTGCAGCAGCTTTAGCTTGTTTAACAGCACTAACAATACCGTCGCTAACAAATGTGAAAGCTGTTTCTCCCCGTGGGATCTCTTTAGGAGGGTCATGAGTGAGCACAAATACCGGGATTCCCTGAATAGGATAGCTGCCTCCCCATCCAGATGTAAGATCGAACGTCCGCCTTCCTGCTATAAGTGCCCCTGTAGTTTTGAAAGATTTATCAAAAACTTCCCTATTGGTTCTGGATAGTTTAAAAAAGTCATTGAATTTACTCGGTATATCCCCACTAAACAGCCACTCGTGAAGAACCTCGCCACCCTCACCAAGGCCCTGCTTACAGTTAACATTTGGACCAGCAATAAAGCCGTCTAGTGACATTGACATGTCTAAAATAACTTTCCCCACTCGCACACTCCTTTCTAAATTGCTTGTTTAGAAACCCCTAACATGTCTGCTAACTTATCTTGAGAGAACCCAAGTTTCTTCCTATGTTCATTCATTTTATTTTTCAAAGTTCTCCAACTCCTACTACACCAGTATGTGAGTAAAGCATACTTTACGTAGAAGCACCTTTATAAACATTTTGTAATATAAAATTCCCTTTATATACAAAAAAAGTGCACCTTTGCTAAAAAGACACAGTTAAATGGTTATTCTTCGACTATTCAGCTCTGTTAAAGATGAAGG
>NZ_JBAPTY010000357.1:0-3552 GCF_049282395.1 Halobacillus sp.
GACTAAGATCGCCACGTCCTGTGGCAACGTCGAACGACCCTGCGTCATGCAGGGCCGGAAAGCGAAATCGTCCCCCGGAGGACCTTCCTCATAACCCAATATCTCGAAATCAAGTCTTCAACAAACGTGAGCTTATCTTTAATAAACATCAATTTGAATCAACTGGTGCCGTTAACAGGAGAGATGTGGATATCTATTTTATTATTCCAGAATGCTGAACATTTTACTTCAAAACATGGCAGACTCATCCGCCTTTCACTCCTACAATAAAATAAGCTCCTATAGGAAATAGGAGCTTTCGGCTTGGTCATTCTCTGGCTTTTGACAAATCCAGTAATTCATCTGCATAGCGAAGCGTCAAGGGCTCCCCTGTCACTTGTTCTTCCCCAAAAGCAAGCTGAACATAAATTTCAGCAATTTTTTCCGCTTTTCTACTATTTTTTCCTGCTTCTAGAGCGATGACAGCTTCATAAATGATTGCCATCTGTCTGGCAATTGATTTACTATAGTACGTTTGAATATCAGAGGATTGATTGAGAATTTCTGTAACCTGATCTCCCAAGGATTTGATTTCCTGTTTTACCACCTCTACTTGAGAAGCGAATCTATTAACCTGTTCAAGGCGATGGATCATTTCTTCATAAAAAAGGGAATGAGCTTCAAATTTATTTAACAGACGTATGACCTCGAGACCTAGTATATTCGCTGTACCTTCCCAGACTGTGAGCACTTGCGCGTCACGCAGCAGTCTGGGCATTACAAAGTCCTCAATGTATCCATTGCCGCCGTGTAATTCAATCGCTTCATGTGTAAAGGCTACTGCCTGCTCTGCCGTTTCTTTTTTTATAATTGCAATTTTGAGCCGGTTCATGACTTCTTCTGAAGAAGGCGCTGAGCACTTGCTTGAGACAGACTCTTCGAAATGACTGACCATGTCAAAAACCGTTCTCGTTTCTGTTTCCTGCTTTACACGCAAGCGGACCAGTGTATCCTTAATCATCGGAAAATCAATCAGCCTATTTCCAAAAGCTGTCCGTTTACTAGCGTAATCCAAGGATTCCGTGTAGGCGCGCCTCATAATACCAATAGAGGCTGTAGCATTGCACACCCTCGATAAATTCAATGCTTCCATCATGTAATAGAAACCTTGTTCAGGCTTGCCAACCAGATAAGCTTCAGCCCCGCTAAACTCCACCTCCGCAGATGGGACAGCACGAACACCAAGCTTGTCTTTCAATCTGCGAATCTGAATACCATTCAGTTCCCCATTGTCTTTTCTCCAGGGAACTAAGAATAAACTGAGTCCCTTCGTGCCTGAAGGAGCATCTTCCAACCTTGCGAGAACCATCGCTATGCCGCATGCGCCAGCATTACTGGCAAAGTACTTTTCTCCGTAAATCAGGAAATGATTTTCTTCAGAAAAAGCTTTGACTTCATTAGCCCCTACATCCGAACCACCCTGCCTTTCTGTTAAAAATGTCGCTCCTTCATATAATTCCATTTCTCCTGTAGAAAGGACATGAGGAAGATATCTCTCTTTTAACTCCTGAGAAGCATAACGTTCGATTAAGTAAGCAGTGGCCATGGTCAATGTGACAGGGCAGTAAAACCCTGACTCCGCTTGGGAAAGAAGGTAACCTTGAGCAAAGGAATAGACATAGCCGCCAGGACGTCCAAGCTCTGGAATATCTTTATGAATGTATCCCACAATTCCCGCTCCATATGTTTCCGCAATCGTTTTTTTATAGCCTTCATTTAACCACACTTCCGATTGGTCTTCCCCGTACTTATCATATTTGATTAACTTAGGCTGACCTTCACGATCTGTATGACGTGCCCGCCTGTCAATTTCACCGGCGCATAAAGCGCCGAATTCTTGCAGTTGTTCCTCAGCCCATTCCCATAATGGCAGGTCCAATTGTTCCTTTAGTATCGTCTGCAGGTTTGAATCTTCCTCATAAAAATTCACGGTTTTCCTCCTACCGATTATGGATTTGTTCACGAAGCTGATTCTTCATTAATTTCCCTGTAGCGTTCCTAGGGAGTTCACTTATCTCTTCATAGAGCTTCGGGATTTTATAATCTGCCATCTCCTGTCGTAAATATTCCTTGCATTCTTCTGCAAGATGATTCATTATTCCGTCCTGAACAATGAATGCTTTAACGGTTTCTCCCCAATCTGGATGAGGGACCCCAATTACGGCGGCATCCTGTACGTGTGGATGCCTGAGGAGCGCGTCTTCAATTTCACGAGGATAAACGTTCGAACCACCCGAGATAATGATGTCTTTTTTACGATCCACCACCCAATAGAAGCCATCCTGATCTCTTAGCGCAAGATCACCGGTATATAGCCATCCGTCTTTCAAAGCTTCTTTTGTTTTCACTTCATCCTTATAATATCCTTTCATCGTTCCTTCTCCACGCAGAATGATTTCTCCTACTTCATCAATTCCAGCTTCATTTCCCTCATCATCTACTACCTTCATTTCACAATTTAAGGCCGCTCTCTGTCCGATACTCCCTGCTTTTTCATCATGTTCAAGAGGTAAGAGCAGCGACCCATTAGGTCCCGCTTCCGTTAAACCATATACACAGTATAATTGCTCTGTGTCCAGCTGTTCCTGAATGAACTGCACCTCACTCCTTGATAACGGAGCGCCTCCATAGACCCAATATTTCATCCACGACAAGTCGGTTTCCGTCACTTTAGGATGCTTTGCGGTTAATAGATAAGCTACCGGTGCACCGAAGAAATGAGTAGAACGTTCCGATGAAGCCAATTCAAGTAAAAGTTCCGGGCTAAAAGATGGAGCGAGAATATGAGCGGCACCCACATATGTTCCAGCAGCCATAAAAAGGTGAAGCGGAGCAGAATGACTAAGAGGCATCATATGCAGCATACGGCTGCCTGGCTTCATCTCCATTTCCACTGCCATCATTTGGGCTACTGTTAAAATATTGCGGTGAGTGAATACCACGCCTTTCGGTTTTCCGGTTGTACCAGAGGTATAGAGAATCGAAGCCTCTGTATCTTCCTCGGCCGTGTTCACGATATCCGTCCCGCTTTCATAGGACATCAATTCTTCAAATGACAGCCAATAATCAGTAGCTGAACCTGTTTTGATAAATGTCCCTTTTTTCTCGTGAACGAGATCAGCCACTTGTTCAAATAGAAGTTCATGAGTCAGAAAGAACGTCGTATCACTATGATCAAAAATATAGGATAGCTCGTTGTTAATTAATCGAGCATTTACAGGCACGGCAATGGCACCAATCCGGTGAACAGCAAAATAACTGATGACAAATTCAATCGTATTCGGCATATGGATCATTACTTTATCGGCTGGCTGAATACCGAGCCTCAACAAAGCATGTGCAAACTGATTTACTTTAAAATTCCATTCCTTATAAGTCAAACGGGTAGTCGGAGTAATCAAACCCTCTTTTAGAGGATATTTACGGGACTGATAAGCTAAAAGTTCTGATAGATTCACAGGGGTTCCCCTTTCCTTTTTACTAACTCTTCTTCAAACTTCTTCAGCCATGAAT
>NZ_JBAPTY010000358.1:0-5942 GCF_049282395.1 Halobacillus sp.
TCTCCCATGGGAGTCTCGCCATTTCCCCACCAACCCAACGCTAATTAGGTAAACGGACCCTTCTTTAGAAGTTCAGGTGTTGGACTTGATCCTTTCAAAATCCAGTGGTATCAGGCCTTTTCTAACATTACCTAGAGAAAACGGTGACTCATGGCATGATTTCTATATTTCCTATCCAAGTGATTTTTGCCAATGTTTCGAGTCTCTTATTTCAGCAAGGTCCGGAGGGGGACGATGAAGACTCCTGTGGGATGAACATGATCGGTGAGACCCCGAGAGCGTAGCTCGAGGAGGCTCAGCACAATCAGATATCCCGAAACTGAGTCTTAAAGTAAACGGCCCTATTGTGTAATAAGTCTCTTATGAAAAATTAACTATAAAATTTAACAAAGCCTTTAATTAACTCGCTTTTGCTTCATATTTTCTTAGACGCTTCACGCGAGTCACGGTGTAAACTGCAAGACCGGCCCATATAAGGGTGAAAGATATAGCATGAACTTCTGAAAATGGCTCGTTGTATAGGAAAACACCGATGATCAGCATGATGGTCGGGGCAAAATACTGCAGAAAACCAACCATGGAAAGCGGAATCCGTTTCGCTCCTGCCGAAAACAGTAACAGAGGGATTGCGGTGACAATTCCAGCTCCGAATACAAGCATTGTGGTAAGAGAAAGCCAGTCTGTCTGCATCCATTGACCGCTTTGCTGGTTTAAGAGATAGATTAGCGCAACGGGTGATACGATAAGAGTTTCAATGGTTAATCCATACATAGCATTAAGGGGTACCAACTTTTTTAGTAACCCATAAGAACCGAAGCTGAAGGCAAGCAGCAGTGCAATCCAGGGCACTGAACCGAAGTTAATGGTCATAAACAATACACCGCATCCCGCAAGAAAGAAAGCAAGCCATTGAGCTCTTGAAAAGGTTTCTTTTAACACAATCATTCCGAGAAGAATGCTGACAAGCGGATTAATATAATAACCGAGACTGGCTTCAACGACATGATTTGTATTTACTGCCCATATGTAGGTGACCCAGTTTATGCTGATGGTGATGGAAGCGAGCGTTATACCAATCAAACGGATTTTATTATTTACGATGGCACGAAGCTCTTTCATAAAGGGCTTCCGTTTATTTATGACTATGACTAAAAATGCCATGAAAACGAAAGACCATACAATCCTGTGGGCCAGAATCTCAAAGGCTGGAATCTGTTGAATCAGTTTCCAGTAGATGGGGAGGAAGCCCCATAGAATATAAGCTCCTGCTGTATAAATAATTCCTAATTTTTGTTCGCTGATCATACAGAATAGATCCTCTCTGTGAGTATTACAGGCGTAATTGATAAACTTTTCCAACTCGTATAGTATATCACCCTTTATGATGAAAAAATAGAAAAGCGCGGCCTCTTCTCAGGCAGCGCTTTGACGTTATATTTGATCCGGTTGTTCTTCTTCTGCATTTATCTCATCAGATGTGATTTGCTGCTGTTCAGGGTAAGGAAAAGCGATTTTCATAAGCGGCTGGTCAGCTGGGCCTTCCATAACTGTACCATCAAACGAGAACCTTGAACCGTGGCACGGACAGTCCCAGGATCGTTCCGCATCATTCCATTCCACTTCGCATCCCATATGTGTGCAGGTTGTATCCAGAAGGTGTATTTGATCTTCTTCATCTTTAAAAGCTCCCGCTCGCTCGCCCTTCCATTGAACGACTAATCCTTCACCTTTTTTCAAATTTTGAGGACGATCTGCGACAAGCTCAAGCTTCCCTTCTACCAGATGAACAGCGACATCAAAATTCTGGGAGAGAAATTGTTTCATACTAGGGTCTGTTTTAAACCGGGATGGTTTGAACAGAGAATGAAAAAGCGAATCCTCTCCTGCAACAGATTGAGAGATAAGCTGAGCAGCAAGGGTCCCATTCGTCATGCCCCATTTTCTAAACCCAGTAGCTATAAACACACGATCATTCCTCCGGGTAATTGGTCCAATATAAGGAACCTTATCGAGTGTCGTCAAATCCTGGGCGGACCATTGGAATAATTTCTTCTTAATTCCAAAGGTCTGAGCAGCAAATTCTTCAATCGCGTTATAGTGAAAGGATGTATTTACTCCCATTCCTGTTTTATGGCTTTCTCCTCCGACAAGTAAAATGGGTTTACCGTTGTATTCAGCTGTACGAATGGTACGTTTTGGTTCATCAACAGAAAGATACATACCATCAGGTATTTCACGTTCGGGTTCGATAGCCATAAGGTAAGAACGTTCTGCGTACATTCGGCTGAAATAAAATCCTTTTCCGTCATAGAAAGGGAAGTGACTGCAGGATACTGCTTTATCACAGGTAACGATTGCCCCTGAACCCGTATGAATTTCAAGCTTGGATCCTTCTTTAAGATCAGTGGCTTTGGTGTTTTCGTAGATTTCTCCACCAAGCTTGATAAATTCTTCTACTAGAGCGGATAAGTATTTTAGAGGGTGAAAACGGGCCTGATTGTGCATGACAAGTGCTTTTTTGACTTCAACATCAAAAGGAAGCGACTCATTAAGGGAGCCTTCAATACCAATTTTTCTGTAAGCTTCATATTCCTGGTCAAGCTTAAGCGCTCCTTTATTGGTAGTGGCATATAACAGCGCGTCTTCCTTTTTCCAATCACAGGAGATGTCATATTTTTGAATCAATTCTTCAATCAAGGAAAACGCGCTCATCTGAGCTTGATAGTAGAGAGAGGCTTCCTCAGTGCCGAAATGCTTCATTAATTCATAATATATCAACCCATGCTGAGCGGTTACTTTAGCTGTGGTGTGACCTGTTGTACCATTTAACAAGTGGTCAGAATCGAGTAATAT
Organism: Halobacillus sp.; assembly: GCF_049282395.1. Lineage (NCBI taxonomy): Bacteria > Bacillati > Bacillota > Bacilli > Caryophanales > Bacillaceae > Halobacillus > Halobacillus sp. The sequence continues at coordinate 2,854 of NZ_JBAPTY010000358.1, forward strand.
AACTTGCTTCCCTTGTTTAGCTAATAAATAAGCTGTTGTAATTCCAGTGATGCCTCCACCAATAACAGCGACATCTGTAGACGTATCTTCTTTTAATTCATCAAACGAAGGCAGTGATGTATCTTCCAGCCACATTGGCTGTGGCTTAGTCCATTGTTGTTTATCCATGTTTTCCCTCCTGAAGAAGTCTTTGATTTCATTGTTTCCTTCTTGTCGTATTTCATGTATTTTTTCCCATACCGCTATGACAATGAATGAAGTGGTGTAGTATACTTAACCTAGTGTTCTCAAGTGTTGAAGAAGGGAAGAAGGCAGATGGAAGTTTTCGTGGCACGGCAGCCAATCTTGAATTTGAACGAAGAAGTGTATGCTTATGAACTTTTATACCGTGACAGTCACGTTAATCAGTTCACTGCTATCGATGCCAGTCGTGCAACGACAGAGGTCTTAGTGAACAGCTTCCTAACGATAGGGCTGGATCGACTTTCCCAAAATAAACCTTGTTTTATAAATTTTACGGAAAAATTACTTTTAGACCAGATGCCAAAGCATTTTAACCCTAGTCAGTTAATTGTAGAGATCCTGGAAGATGTTTGCTTTTCAGAGAAACTTATTGGGGAATGCCGTGATTTAAAAGAAAAAGGCTACACGATTGCTCTGGATGATGTCATTTCCCTGGAGCAGCTTTCAAATCCGCATCTGCTTCATTACATAGATATTATTAAGGTGGATATACGAGCGGTACCTGCAAAACTTCGTACAGAAATCATCCATTTAGCTAAAGCATATGATCTTACCCTGCTAGCTGAAAAAGTAGAGACGAGAGAAGAACATCAGGCTTGTGTCCTGGAGGGTTTCAAGCTTTTTCAAGGGTATTATTATAGCAAGCCGGTAGTCATTTCAGGAGTAGATATTCCTTTTTTTACAGCTACATATTTTCAAATTATTGAGGAACTATCTGTCTCAGGCAGAGAAGTCGATGTAGAAAAAGTAGTTGATATCTTAGAGCAGGACCTGGCTCTTACTTATAAATTATTGAAGCTGATCAACTCTTCCAATCATCAACATTCCCATGTTCCCATCCAGTCCATTAAACAGGCTGTAATGCTTCTAGGGACCGATGCATTAAAAAAATGGATGTACGTGCTTTCTATCGAACAAACGGAAAGGGCTGCTTACAATACTTCTCAGTTTTTAGTCAAAACGAGCTTGCTTCGAGCTAAGATGTGTGAGCAGGTCGCAATCAAACTGCGTTCTGGCCTCTTATCAGATGGATGTTTCTTAACGGGATTTATGTCACTAGTGGATGTAGGAACGAAGCAGACCACTTCAGAAGCTATTCAATCCCTGCCACTTGATGTGGAAATAAAAGATGCATTGAACGGAGAGCGGAATTTATACAGAAGGATACTCGATATAGCGATAGCCATGGAAACGGCTGAGTTCGAGATTCTTGATCGTTCACTGGAGGAATTAGGAATTGACTTTAGTGAAATATTTGAAATATACGGCCAGGCTATCGCCTGGGCAGATCGATTGTATCAGGAACACTTTTCTGACCATGAAACAGACAAAGTTATAAAATGAACACCCATTTGGATAGATAGAAATATAGTAATTAAGGAGGAGGGCGAAACACCTTCTTTTTTGTTAGAATTAATTGAAAACGCTTACAATCTTATGGGATATAAGTTGAAGAAATAGGGGGAGTAAAAGTGAATAGAAAAGAGAAACGTATGGAGACCTCTATGATTCATGGAGGCAAACATTCCGATGAGTTCTTAAGAAGCTTATCCATGCCTATATTTCAAACATCCACTTTTTCATTTCAGAACGCTTCTGAGGGGGAGCGCCGCTTTTCAGGAGAAGAAGAGGGTTATATCTATACGAGACTAGGAAATCCTACTGTAAAAGCTTTGGAAGAGAGAATGGCAGTGCTAGAGGGAGGAGAAAAGGGGTTGGCTTTTGCGTCTGGTATGGCAGCTGTTTCTGCCGTCCTTATTGCCTTAACGAAAGCCAATGACCATATCTTATGTTCCAATGGTCTATATGGATGCACATATGGTTTACTGACGACACTAAAAGAAAAATATAATATTCAGCATGATTTCAGCTTAATGGAGACAGAAGAGGAGGTCAGAGATAGAATTACTGACTCTACTGCCTGCATATTTATAGAGACTCCTATTAATCCAACGATGAAAGTCATTGATTTACGGATGGTTGCTAAAGTAGCTGAAGAATATAATATTCCTGTAGTAGTAGATAACACTTTTTGCACACCTTACCTGCAGCGGCCGCTGGAGTTAGGCTGCGATATCGTTATTCATAGTGCTACAAAATATCTAGGTGGTCACGGAGACGTGATCGCCGGGCTTGTTGTAGGAAAAAAAGATTTTATGGATGAATTAGCAATGAATGAACAGAAGGATATAGGAGGGGTACTTTCTCCATTTGATGCCTGGCTTTTGATCAGAGGCTTAAAAACCCTTCATATTCGTTTGGATCGGCATAGTTCAAGCGCGGGAAAGATAGCTAAATATTTAAGACATCATCCTTTAGTGAATGAAGTTTATTATCCAGACATTGAAAGTCCTAATCTGAAGGGACAAATGTCGGACGGAGGAGGGGTGCTTGCTTTTGATATTGAAGGTGGAAAAGAGGAAGCACACTACGTCATGGATCAGTTAAAATTGATTAAGATCGCGGTAAGCCTCGGAGATGCAGAAACCCTTATTCAACACCCTGCATCGATGACCCACGCGGTGGTTCCCGAAGAAGAAAGGAAGAAGATGGGGATTGGGGATAATCTAATTCGATTATCTGTAGGGCTTGAATCAGTGGACGACATTTGGGAGGACTTAGAACAGGCTCTGAATGCAGGAGCAGGAAAAAAGAAGCGGACGTAATACTCCGTTTCTTTTTTATGTTAAATCCCCAGTTGATCCTCCAGTTAAGCTCCCGTTTGTTGAAGACTTGATTTCGAGATATTGGGTTATGAGGAAGGTCCTCCGGGGGACGATTTCGCTTTCCGGCCCTGCATGACGCAGGGTCGTTCGACGTTGCCACAGGACGTGGCGATCTTAGTC